>JACMPG010000373.1 GCA_014377625.1 Spirosoma sp. | reverse complement strand
GTAAACTCGAAATGGTTGGGGTCAATGGCCGGGTCGTAATAAACGTCCGTCACTTTTCCCTGCGCATCTTTTTTGACCGTACCCACTACATGAACCTGACCGTCGTTGCCATTTTTGGCCAGTTCCTGTGCCGTACCGAAGTTGGTATAAACGCTTGCATCGCCCGCCGTAGAGGCAATGATACCGATGGCAATAGCGATAACGATGATGCCGATAATATGCGTGATTTTCATAGTATTTATGCTCGAACCGAGTCGGTTTTTTGCTTTTCTTTTACTTCTTTTTCCAGTTTACCAATCTGCCGGTCGAGCCGGACGAGATACACGATAATCCCGGCGAAAATAGCCGCAATAACCGCCACTACAACCCAGATTTTACCATCAGCCCGCATTCGGTCGGCCATTTCGACACCATCGGCCACAGGCTGTTGCGCCATTAGGTTTTGACTAAATAGCAACAAGGCCGCTAATGGGTATCTAACTGACGAAAACAACTGCATGGCATTGAGAGACTACATGGAAATAACGCAAAAATACGCCAAATCATTCGATGGAACACGATTGCTTTAGTCTTCGAGAACAGCCCGCATCCGGCGCATCCTGATGCGCAGCTCAGTAATCCAGACGCCAAGCAGCGTCATCCCGATAATGGCCGGATAAAACACCATGCGCAGATTGTTGTCCATATCATACTTACCAAAAGCCGGGTTGCCACCGTTACCGGGATGCAATGAATCGGTCAGGCGAGGAATAATGAAAATAAGCGGAATGAACACCGCAAAGGCAAAGATGTTATAGACCGCCGAAATACGCCCGCGTCGCTGTTCATCATCGAACGAACCACGTAGTATCAAATAAGCGAAGTACATCAACATACCCACGGCTACGCTATTGAGTTTAGGGTCATTGGGCCAGGGTTCGCCCCAGGTAAAGTTGGCCCAGATGGAGCCGGTCAGACAACCCAGCAATCCAAACAGAATAGCCGTATTGGCAAACTCCACCGCCACCGTGTCGTCATCTGGTTTTCCCCCACGCAGATACCGAACCGAGTACACTGCCGACGTCAGCAACAGCGTAATCATACCAAACCAGAGCGGTACGTGAAACAGCACATTCCGAATACTCTCGTTCAGAATTGGCTGACGGGGTACTGGCCCCAGCAACCCCCAGAAAATGACGTAGGTCATAATCGCCACCGCCAGCACTTTCCACCAGGCATTTTTCATTGGTTCTTTCATTTAATATTCGTCAACTCCGCCACAAAAATGGAAATAGAAGCCATGACAAAGTTAAGACGATCATGTCGATGGCCAGAATCGTACCCACTTCACCCCAGCTAACGCTCCGGTCGAGACCGTCCATTGCGTTTTTTGAGACTTTCAATAACAGCAGCAGCAGCGGCAGCACAATCGGGAAACTCAGCACCGCCATCAGCGTAGCCGGATTTTCGGCCTTGCTGGCAATGCCCGACACCAGTGTAAGCGAAGCAGCAAAACCAATGGCCCCCAGCGCCAGCGTGAGCAGATACAGTGGTACATCGGCCACGGGATTACCCAGCACAATACTGTACGTACAGTAGCCTAACAACGCCAGTACACCCATCAGTGCCGTGTTGTAGCCAATTTTTGCCAGAATGATCTGCTCAGGGCTGGCCAGCGTATAATAGTACAACTGCCGCCCGGCCCGTTCCTGTACAAAGCTCTTGGCAATGGCGTTGATGGCCGTAAACAGCAGGATAATCCAGAAGAGCGTATTCCAGACAATGGGCGTCAGTTGCCCGCGCCGGGCGTTGAAACTCAGATAACAGACAAACACGGCTCCCACAATATAGAGCAGCATACCGTTCAGGGCGTACCGTTGCCGCCATTCCAGCAGGAATTCTTTCCGAACCAACGCGCCCAACTGTCGTACTGATGCTGTCATGCCACAAATTTACGATGCGACTGGCATTACGTGACAGACATAGACAGACATTGCGCCGAACACAGACCTGAAAAGAATCAGCACCGTTTATGAGCTATGTTATTGCTTTGTGAAACTTTCAGTTGTAATCTTGCATTAATTAAACTGAATCTAAATAAAGATTGTCGCGTCAAACCGGCACCCAGAGCCATGAGCAAGCGCAGCGTAGCAGACTTGAAGCCCGGCGAAAAGGCTATCATACAGTCGTTTAACGACCAATTGATGTCGCTCAAACTGCTCGAAATGGGTTGTCTGCCCGGAGCCGAAATCTGTATGCACTGCAAGGCTCCCCTTGGCGATCCAATCTGCCTGAACGTGTCTGGCTACTGCCTGTCCATGCGCCGTTCCGAAGCAGCTTCTATTTTAATCGAGAATTAACGGGTCTTCCTGGTCCGGCGTTTCAGTTGCTCCATATGTCGGTCCTGACTGAGAACGGCAAACGGAGACTGCAAACTGCCTTGAGTTCCCTCACCATCGCCCTCGTTGGCAATCCAAATGCCGGCAAATCGTCGCTCTTCAATCAACTGACGGGTCTGCGTCAGAAAACGGGTAATTTCCCCGGCGTTACCGTCGATAAGAAGTTCGGCACCTGGCCCATCGACGCTCAAACCACGGCTACGGTAGTTGACCTGCCCGGCGTTTATTCCATCTATCCCAAATCGCTCGACGAGCAACTCGTTACCGATATTCTGGCCAATCCGGCTCACCCCGACTACCCCGACGTAGCGGTTGTGGTCCTGGATGCGGCTAACCTGCACCGTAACCTCCTGCTCTTTACACAGATTGCTGATCTGGGTGTACCTACCGTGCTCGCTCTGAACATGCTCGACGTAGCAAAAAGTCAGCAGAAAGACGTCAACGGCGTTCGGCTGGCCATGCGGCTTGGGGTGCCGGTCATCCGCATCAACGCCCGAACCGGCGAGGGCATCGATCAACTCAGGAAAGCAGTACTGGGACAGATGGAATCCCCTACCCTGCCCGGCAAACTCTTCTTCGACCCCGCTGACGAAATCCCTGCGCTAATTGCCGATACAAAGGCTAAATACGGGCTGAAGAACAGTTATCTGGCCCTGCAGTACCTTATTCAGCACGATGGCTTTACGTTCCTGAATCGCCCCCAGCAGCTTGGTCTGGATGAGTTGATTACCAAGCATCAATTTAGCGAAACAGAATTTCAGGCCAACGAGACCATCACGCGCTACAAACGCATTGCTGCCGTTGTAGCCGAAGCCGTTACAGACAAGCAGCCGGTGGGTCAGCCAACCTGGACTCAGAAACTCGACCGGATATTGCTGCATCCGGTCTGGGGGTACGCCATCTTTACCTTCGTCCTGCTGATGATTTTCCAGTTGATTTTTGCCTGGGCACAGCCGTTCATGGATGCCATAGATGCGGGCGTAGCCTGGATTAGCGGAGGGCTGAAGACCAATCTGCCGCCCGGGCCGGTTACTGATTTGCTTACCGACGGCATTCTGGCCGGAATCGGTGGTATTCTGGTGTTCATTCCGCAAATCGCCTTTCTGTTTCTCTTGATTGCATTACTCGAAGAATCGGGCTACATGGCGCGGGTCATGGTCATCATGGACCGGATCATGCGCGGGTTTGGCCTGAACGGGCGAAGCGTGGTACCACTAATTTCGGGCGTGGCCTGCGCGGTACCGGCCATCATGGCCACCCGCAGCATTGGCACCCGGCGCGACCGGCTTATCACGATTCTGGTAACACCCCTGATGAGCTGCTCGGCCCGCTTGCCCATCTACACCATCCTGATTGCGCTGGTCGTACCAGACGAGCGGGTGCTGGGCCTGTTCAATTTGCAGGGACTGGCCCTCATGTTTCTGTACCTGCTGGGACTGGCAAGTGCGTTGATGGCGGCCTGGGTGCTGAAGTTAGTGCTGAAAACCAAAGAGCGTGGTTATTTCATCATGGAACTGCCAACCTTCAAACTACCTCGCTGGAATCACGTGGCCCTGTCGGTCTGGGAGAGTGTGCGGGCATTTGTCTGGGAAGCCGGGCGGGTCATTCTGGCCATTTCTATTATACTATGGGTCTTGGCCAGCTACGGCCCCGGCGATTCGCTGGAACGGGCCGAGAGTCGGGTCCGGCAGGAAAATTCAACCCTGAACGACGGTGATTTAAAGAATAAAATCGCGTCGGAGCGGCTTGAAGCCTCGTATGCCGGGCAGTTTGGCCACTTCATCGAACCCGCCATCCGCCCCCTCGGCTATGACTGGAAAATTGGCATTGCACTGCTTAGTTCCTTTGCCGCCCGTGAGGTGTTCGTGGGTACCATGGCCACGATTTACAGCATCGGAGACGCGGGCGACGACGAAGGCGTAACCGTACGCGAACGGCTTCGGCAGGAGCGTAATCCCCGCACCGGCGGACCAATGTACACGCCTGCCCTGGCCTGGTCGTTGCTGGTGTTTTATGTGTTTGCCATGATGTGCATGAGTACCATTGCGGCCACACAGCGTGAGACCAAATCATGGAAATGGGCCGCTATACAACTGGCGTACATGATGATACTGGCTTATGTTTCGGCCTTTGCTACGTACCAGCTGATGACGCTGTAGGTCAATTGGGTACACCTTGATTAAACTCGGCGAGGTCGTCACCGACCCCGCCGGTCTTCAAAACCGTGCTTGAGACTTTCACCTCACACGGCTCCTCAATATAATGGTGCTTGTCATGCACACTTCACTATTTCGCTCATTTCTTGAGCGGTTTTGGTGTCATGGCAATGGCGGTGAAGTAGTTGTAGGTTTTGGTATTCGTCCTTGCCACCCTGTGAGCGTGGGATGGTATGGTCAACCTCCATCATGTCTCCAACCTTAAAGAATAGTTTGCAGTGAGGGCATTTGCCCTTCTGCCGTTTCAATAGAAACGACACCCGTTTGTTCATTTCGGGGTGTGTTCCCATTCGGGTACTCCAATAGACCCAATCCCCATCGTAGGGGCTCCGGTTGTTCTGCACTTTGATGTGCCGTTTTATCGGAGTCTCTTTGTGGCGGCTGATTTTACTGATTGTCTTTCCGCTTCGAGCCGCGAACCGCCAGCCCCCTCCCTGATCTATGAGCCAGTATTTGCCCATGATCCAGTAAGGGGATTTTGTAGCGTGTCGGTGTACTGCCCAATTATGTAGCGTCTGGTACATCCAATTATCCAGCTTTGAAAAGTGGTGGCTACTGACAACGGTTGAGTAATAATTAGACCATCCCCGGATAACCGGATTTAGTTCTTCGATGAGCTTCTCTTGGGTAGATGCCCGGTGAACTTTGACGATCTTTTTCAACTTTTCCCGATGTCGTTCCATCCCATTTTCAGTGGGGGTGATGAGGGTTTTAAAGCCCAGTGGTTCTTTCATGGTGTTCAGTCTGCTTTGGTATTTCCCTACCGGGTATTGCCTGACAGTGAACCCAAGAAAGTCAAAGCCTACGTTTCCTTCATGTTCGTGAAGGGTATGCGTGAGCCTTGTTTTACTGGCCTTTAGTTCCAATCCCATGTGCGTTAACCATTCCCCTATGAGTCGTTGGCATTCCTGAACTACGGTTAAGTCTTCATGCAAGATCACGAAATCATCCGCATAGCGGATGAAATGCGCGGGCTTGGTGCGGCCTATTCGTTTTCCATTCTTCCATACTTCTTTTTCAGGATAAGCATTTCTGATATACTGTTCCATTCCATGTAAGGCTATGTTTGCCAGCAGGGGGGAGATAACTCCTCCCTGTGGGGTGCCTTCCGAGGTTGGGAACAGCGTTCCACCATCCATTACGCCTGATTTTAACCAACCTTTAAGTAGGCGGTTAATCGTCGGATAAGTGTTCAGTTTGCTTAATAGGGCTTGGTGGTCAATTCGGTCAAAGCATTTGGCAATGTCAGCATCCAGTACATATTTGGACTGGCGACTGATACAGCCAAAGATGGCCGCTATCGCATCATGGGCGGAACGCCCCGGTCTAAAACCATAGCTGTTCGCTTCAAATCGGGCTTCCCATTCCGGCTCCAACACTTGTTTGGTTAGGGCTTGTAAGGCTCGATCTTTCATCGTCGG
>JACMPG010000372.1 GCA_014377625.1 Spirosoma sp. | reverse complement strand
GGGGCCGTTGTTGGCCATGCTGGGCAGGTGACCACCGTTGTCGCTGGTGAAAATAATGAGCGTATTCTCATACTGACCACTTTCTTTCAATGCCCGGATTACCTGCCCGATGCCGTCGTCCAGGTGTTCAATAAAGGCCACTAAACTGGCGCGGGTTTCGTTCAGGCCGGGTTCGCGCTGCTTCACGTTTTGGAGCCATTTGGCGGGTGGTTGCACCGGAAAATGCGGAGCGTTGTAGGCCAGATAGAGGAAGAACGGGTTCTGTCCATTCCGGTTCTGTTTGGCCCGCTGCCGGATGTATTCCACCGACCATTGGGTGAACAAATCAGTAGCGTGGCCGGGCGGGTCGATAGTCTGGGCGTTGTGACGCATGTAGTTGATATCGTGTCTTCGTTTCAGCACGTAATCGTCCATCATGTCGCCGAGCCAGCCATGAAACTCATCAAACCCACGCTGATTGGGCAGGTTAGGGGCTTCGAGGCCGAGGTGCCACTTGCCGATAATAGCCGTGTGGTACCCCGCTTTTTTAAGTTCGGTGGGCAGCATGGTGGCTTTAGGGTTCAGGTACCCCCAGTTATCGTTGGGATATGTACGGATGACGCCCGGCACGCCCACCCGGTCCTGATAGCGACCCGTCAGCAAGGCCGCGCGGGTGGGCGAGCAAACGGGGCAGTTGGCATAGAAATTATCGAAACGCATCCCGGTGCGGGCCACCGCATCCATACTGGGCGTTTGCAGGTCTTTGGTGCCGTAGTATGATACGTCGTGATACCCCTGATCGTCGGTCAGAATCACCAGTACGTTTGGTCGGGTGGGCGGTTGCCGAACGGCGTAGGCGGTGCCTATCACAATAAGCAACCCGGCCAGTACGGCAGTTGCGGTGGGTTTCAGTCCAAATCGTTTTAAGGTCATGCTATCCTGAGTTGTACTGTATTAACGGGTGGCCTGTACTAATTTACTCATACTGTGGAGGCTCATGCTGCGCCCGAATAAATCTCAATAAATGGCGATTGTATTCGTTAAAAATTAAGTCCCGGCAGAAATTGTCATATCTTGGCCGGAGCGTCGTTTTCGCTGACTAACCACTATGAAAATTAATACGTCATGGGCCGGACTACTGCTGCTGAGTCTGGCTCTGCTGCTAAATGGCTGCAACTCGGCCATGCAGGCTTATAAAAAAGGCGTTCGGCTCTACGATGCCGGGGAGTACAACCCGGCACTGGTACAGTTCGATAAGGCTGCGAAAGGAACTATCGACCCGGCCCGGCTGAACTATTACATCGCCGAGTCGTACCGGCTCTCCAATCGTTTTGCCGAGGCCGTACCGTTCTACCAGAAAGCCATCGAAGCCGGAACAACCGAGCCGGATGCCCGCTTCAACTACGCCTACGCGCTCAAATCGCAGGGTAACTACGCTGCCGCGCTCGATCAGTTGCAACAGTTTGTGGCCACCGCGCCCAAGACAACGGCCAAACCCGTGCTGGCCAAGGCCAAAGCCGAAATCGAGACGCTCAAAGTCGTTGATCTGATTGCGCAGAACAAACTGGCCATTACGCTCCAGAATCGTGCCGACCTCAACACGACGGGTACCGAGTTTGCGCCGGTAGTACGGGGTAACGAGCTGATTTTTACGGCGTCGCGCAAGGAGCAGACCTACAAAAATAACGGCCTGCCGATGCTGGGGCTGTACAAAACCAAACTTGACAGCAAACCCGACGAAACCGGTACCATCGCCAAACCTGAGCTATTCAGCCAGAATGTGTTTCAGGATAATGTGAACGAAGGCACACCGGCGTTCTCGAAAGACGGCAAGGCAATGGTCTTTGCGCGTGGCAACACCGGCAAGCGCAAAGGGGGCGAAGACGTGGACCTGTTCATCAGCCGGCTGGGCGAAGGCGGTTGGAGCGAACCCCTGCGGCTGCCCATCAGCGATTCGCTGGCCTGGGATGGCTCACCGGCGTTTTCGGGCGATGGCAAGACGCTGTATTTTGCCTCCAACCGGGCCGGGGGCGCGGGCGGCATTGACCTGTACCGTACCAGCATCGACGCATCGGGCCGGTTCAGTCGCCCGGTCAACATGGGCCGGACTATCAACACGCCCGGCGACGAGATGTTTCCTCATGTCGGGGCAGACGCTAAACTGTATTTCGCATCGGACGGGCATCCGGGATTGGGCAAACTCGACGTGTTTGTAGCGACGCGCACGGGGGGCGTAACGCGGGTAGAGAATATGGGGCAGCCCATCAACTCGCCCGCCGACGATTTTGGCCTGATTTATACCAAACCGACCGAAGGATTCCTGGCCTCGAACCGGGCGGGTGGCAAAGGTGACGACGATATTTATTTCTTCCAGGAAGGTACAGTACCGACGGTTGATACGACGACGATCGCCAAAAAGGACGCCCCAAAAACGGTCAACTATTTCCTGGCCGGAACGGTATCAGCCAACGAAACACCAGTTGCCCTTCTTGACTCGGCGCGGGTGCGAATTATTGACGATGCAACGGATCAACCCATTGCCGAAGCGATAACGGGCGAGCCGGGTACATTTGGTAAATACCCCGTGCAGGAAGGCAAAGACTATACGATTCTGGCCGAACGCAAAGGTTACCTAACGCGCCGGGAGAAGTTTACGATGCAGGGTAAGGGCATTTCGATGGTATTCCTGACCAAACCCGTGACCGACACAACGTATAACGTAGCCCTGCTGCTGGACAAAGCAACGCTGAATAAAACCATCGTGCTGGATAACATCTATTACGATCTCAATAAATACAACATCCGTTCCGATGCCGAGCCTGAACTCGATAAGGTCGTCACGATCATGAAGGATAACCCAACGCTGAAAATTGAGCTGGGTTCACACACCGATGCGCGGGATACCGATGCGTACAACATGAAACTGTCGCAGAACCGGGCTAAATCGGCGGTGGATTACATTGTCTCGAAGAGTATCGACTCCAGCCGCATCACGGCCAAAGGCTACGGCGAGACGCAGCTGATTGTGAAAAACGCCAAAACCGAAGACGAACACCAGCGTAACCGCCGGACCGAGTTCAAGATTCTGGAGTTGTAAGAAAAAACGTTGCCCAAAACAGAAGCCGAACGGCATTGGTTGTTGAGAGACACCAATTCCGTTCGGCTTTTATGCAAAACGACAAACTCCGTCAATTCCTCGTTGTCTTCAGCGTCGTCACGATGATCGTGATGAATGCCCTCTCCAATACCGGCGCGTTCGGGGGCATGACTAATAAGGCCATTTCCGATAAATACCACACGCTGATTACGCCCGCGGGTTACGCTTTTTCGATTTGGGGGGTGATCTTTCTGGGGCTGTTGGCCTTCGCCATTTATCAGGCGCTGCCGTCGCAACGCGAAAATGTCCGGTTTCGGGCCATTGGCTGGCTGGTGGTGGTCAATACGCTGGCCAATGCCATCTGGAGCCCGCTCTTTAACAATGAGATGATTGGTGTGGCCCTGCTGGTTATTCTCGTCATGCTGGCCACGGCGGTCATGATCGAGCAGCGGTTGCTGATGCAGCTCCGCACCCCCATCGTCTCGACCGACCTCGATGCTACTCTGCCCGAATCGCCGACGACCCCTGCCGAGACGTGGCTCGCCCGGATTCCGTTTTCCATCTATTTCGGCTGGCTCACCGTCGCCACGATTCTGAACATAACGGTGTATCTCAAAGCCACTGCATTCAACACGCAGCTGTTGTCCTCACCAACCTGGGCGGCTGCCATTCTGGTGGTTGGACTGGTGATTGGCGCGTGGGTCTTTAACCGGTTTCGCAGCGTGGCGTATATGCTGGTATTTGCCTGGGCGTATGTGGCTATTGGGGCCGGGCAGGGCAATGTGGGGCAAACAGCCATGATTGCCTGGGGGCTGGCCTTAGTGTCGATTGGTCTGGCCGCTTCAGGCTTTTTCTCGCGAAAAACGCCGTCGTATTCCTGATAGTTTATCTTTCGCAGGTTTGTCATTCCGAGGAACGAGGAACCCCTATGGAGCTGTGATTTGCTCTACATGGAGATTCCTCGTTCCTCGGAATGACAGAAAATGAAATGACAAAAAACGCTTATTCTATTACCTCAATACTCGTAATCTTGTCGCCCTGTTTGATCTGGTCGATTATGTCCAGGCCATCCACGACTTTGCCGAATACAGTGTGGTTGCGGTCGAGGTGGGCGGTGTTCTGGCGGCTGTGGCAGATGAAGAACTGCGAACCACCCGTATTGCGGCCCCGGTGCGCCATGCTCAACACGCCCCGGTCGTGGTACTGGTTTTCGCCGGTCAGTTCACAGTCGATGCTGTAGCCCGGTCCGCCCGATCCGGTGCCGGTGGGGTCGCCCCCCTGAATCATGAAATCGTTGATGACGCGGTGAAATTTTGTCCCGTCGTAGAAGCCCTTCCTGGCGAGGGAGATAAAGTTTTCGACCGTTTTTGGGGCATCCTGATCGAAAAATTCGATGGTCATCGTTCCCTTGTCGGTGTTCATTTTTGCCGTTGGCATATCGTAAATTGGTTTTGTTTCAGCTACAAAGGTACGCCATTGCGCCCATCGGCAAATTTCCTCCCCACATCGAATGTGAAGACCCGTATCAGGCCTACTAATTCCCCGAATGTTACAACCCGGCCTGTTGACTTGTTGTGAATGGTCTCTGTAACTTGCCGATTATCAATTGGCTGAATAGCCGGTATCAACGGCTCCCTCCCGAAGTGGTCAGGTTTACTCAACGTCTTTTCGGTATAACCCGTTAGAAATTGCCGCTCCATTGCCTTTGGTCTATGCTCTATGTGGATTGTCCGGTTAGCTTTAGAAAAGAAGTACACCATCGCCGTTATGGCGTTGCTTATCGTCATTATGGGTGGGCTGGCCGTTCGGCAGATGCCGACCGATATCTTCCCGCGCATCAATATTCCCGTCGTCACGGTACTTTGGGGCTATAACGGGCTGTCGGCCAACGAAATGGATCGACTCATCACGAGCTTCTCCGAAACGTCCATTATCAACAACGTCAGCGATATTCAGCGGATCGAATCGCAGACGTATGCCAGTACCACGGCCATTAAACTCTATTTCCAGCCGACGGTAAAAATCGAGGAAGCCATTGCGCAGGTCACAGCCATTTCGCAGACGATTCTGACCCGGATGCCGCCCGGCACACAGCCCCCGCTCATTGTTCGCTATGACGCCACCGACGTGCCGGTGCTGCAACTCGGCCTCTCGTCCGACAGTCTGAGCGAATCGCAGATCAATGATTATTCGCGCATCCGCGTGCGGTCGCAGCTGGCTACGCTGCGCGGGGTGCGGCTGTCACTGGCCTTTGGCGGCAAGGCGCGGCAGATTACTGTCGATCTCGAACCCGGCCAGCTGATTGCCCATAATACTACGCCCGAAGAAGTCCTGAACGCCGTGGCCGCCCAAAATCTGACGCTGCCCACCGGTACCCTGCGCCTGGCCGACCGCGAATACAACGTCCGGCTCAACTCAAAACCCGACGCGGTAAGTATCCTGAACGATATTCCGATCAAAACCATTGGCGGCACCACCGTGCACATGCGCGACGTAGCGTTTGTCCACGACGGGTCTACTGTGCAGAGCAATATTGTAAAGCAGGACGGTAGACGTGGCGTATTGCTGAGTCTGGTAAAAACGGGTAGCGCGTCCACAACCGAGGTTGTCGATATTATCCGCAACGAAATTCTGCCCACGATCCGGGCGGCTGCCCCGGCCAATTTTCGGGTTGAGGAACTGTTCGATCAGTCGGTATTTGTGCGGGCGTCCATCCAGGGCGTTTTGGTGGAGGGGTTAATTGCGGCCCTGCTTACGGCAGCCCTGATTCTGCTGTTTCTGGGAAGCTGGCGCAGTACGCTGATCGTGGCGGTGTCTATTCCGCTG
This sequence comes from Spirosoma sp., assembly GCA_014377625.1. Lineage (GTDB taxonomy): Bacteria > Bacteroidota > Bacteroidia > Cytophagales > Spirosomataceae > Spirosoma. The sequence continues at coordinate 371 of JACMPG010000372.1, read as the reverse complement.
TCCATCCTGGCGTCGCTGTCGGTGCTGTATGCACTGGGCGAAACGCTCAACATCATGACCCTCGGTGGGCTGGCCCTGGCCATCGGCATTCTGGTCGACGACGCCACCGTAACCATCGAGAACATTCACCGCAACGAGGAACTGGGCCTGCCGCTGCGTGAAGCCATTCTGGAGGGCGCGAATCAGATTGCCACGCCCACGCTGGTCTCGACGCTTACCATCTGTATTGTCTTCACGTCGGTGCTGTTTCTGGAAGGTCCGGCGCGGTTTCTGTTCGGGCCACTGGCCGAAGCGGTGGTCTTTGCCATGCTGGCGTCGTATATACTCTCCCGAACGCTGGTACCGACCCTGGCTGATATGCTGCTGAAGGG
>JACMPG010000371.1 GCA_014377625.1 Spirosoma sp. | reverse complement strand
GGGTTTGGTTTAAGGATTGAGAATGGTATAGTCCTGCTTGCGGAAAATAAGCGAAATAATCAGGACGGGCAAAACGGCCAGTGCGGTTTTCTTGGTCAGTTCGTCGGGAAGCAGGATACCGGGCTGCATGGTACTGGCTTTTTGCCACTGCTCGGCAAAGGCTTCCGGCCCCATCGTGTCCATGAACTGCTTCTTGCCTTCGAGCAACAGGTTTTTTGAGTTGACTATATATTGATCCCAGACTGATGGATCAACGTAGGTAACGAAGAGATAGATAAGCCAGCCCGTTACCAGGGCCGCCACCGTGTTCAGGACGTAGCCAATGGTCAGCCCTTCCCACAAATGCAGCCTCCCATTGCCAATGTTTTTACGGTAATACCAGACCGTAGTCACCAGCATAATGATGACAATGCCATAGTCAAGCACCCGAATATTACCCAGTGCCGGAACGCCCACCGCATATAGTCCCAGAAAGTACAGGAAACACAGCAGACCCGTTATCAGCCCCGACAGCAGCGGAATCTTCAGTAACGGATTATTAAAATATGAGAAGATATTTTTCATGAATTTGCGATAAACTGTCCCTGATGTACGGTACCGATAACACGCCCGGTCAGTTGTTGGCCCAGAAATGGCGAATTACGCGATTTTGAGTGGGTTTGCTGGTACGTCCAGCTACCGGTGGGATCAAAAAGGGTTAGGCGGGCGGGTTGGCCTTCGGCGATGGTCACGGCGGGCAGTCGGAAAATGTGCCGGGGCCGGGTGGTCAACCTGTCCACGAGCTGGTTCAGCGAAAGTCCCCGATTGTGGGTCAATACGGCAGCTACGGCGGTTTCCAGACCGATAATACCAAACTCGGCGTGATCGAACTCAATCTGCTTGCTCTCGCTGTCCTGCGGCAGATGATCCGACACAATAGCGTCGATCGTGCCGTCGGCCAGGCCAGCCCACAACGCTGTTACGTCGTCGGGGGAACGAAACGGCGGATTCACTTTGAAGTTGGTATCGAAACCCGACAGCGCCGAATCATCGAAAATGAGCTGGTGCGCGGCCACGTCGCAGCTTACAGCCATACCCCGCGCCTTTGCCTGCCGGATCAGTTCGACCGAGCGGGCGGTAGAGATCGTGGAGAAATGCAGCGCGGGTAGGTAACTTTCTGTCTGTGCTACGCCAACGTATTCCAGCAGTCGTAAATCACGCTCGATACTGAGTTCTTCGGCCAGCGCGGGAATTCCTTTCAGCCCCAGCAGTGTACTTTGAACGCCCTCGTGCATCTGCCCAAAACGGGTTAGCATCGCTTCTTCGGGCCGGTTCATCAGCAAACCGCCAATGGGTTGCAGGTATTGCAGCGTCTTGAGCAGCAGGTCGGGATTTTGCAGGGGTAGGTGTCCGTCCGAGAACGCTACGGCTCCGGCATAGTGCAGGTCCAGCATTTCGGCAAAATCAGCACCGGCGGTTTTTTTGGTAACGGCGGCAATGGGGTGTATGCTCACCGGCTGCCCCTGAGCCATCCGACGAACGTAGCCAAGGGTATCTTTACTATCAATAACGGGCTGGGTATTGGGCAGCAGGGCAATGTCGGTAAAGCCCCCCGCAGCCGCAGCCCGGCAAACACTGGTGATGTCTTCTTTGTGTTCAAAACCAGGATCCATACCCGACACCCGCATATCGACCCAACCTGCTGACAGGTGCAGATTTTCACCTTCGATAACGTCAATATCAGCCTGCACGGACAGTTTCTGCCCAATCTGGCGAATCAGGCCGTTGTCGATGAGCAAATCACAGACCTGTCCGTCTACGGCTGAATGGGCGTCGGTAATGTGGGCTGCGCGAATCAAAAATTGCATGACAATGGAAAATCAACGCGGAAAGGTACGAACGGATTCGGCAAAGTCAGGACCAAAAAAAGGCTCCAGCCGGGCAGAATGCCAGTTGGAGCCTTTCAGTCAAGTCAGAAATGGGTCAGGCACCCACCAGTTCCTGATACGCGCCAACCGACAGCAAACCGTCCTGTTGCGCCGTATCGGCAGGCTTCATTTTTATGATCCAGCCCTCACCGTAGGGGTCGCTGTTGAGCAATTCGGGCGATTTCTCAATGGCCGGATTCAATTCCAGCACGTCGCCGTCGATGGGTAGAAACAGGTCCGACACAGTTTTAACGGCTTCGACCGAACCAAATACATCGCCCTGTTTGAGCGTTTGTCCGGTCGTGGCTACGTCCACAAAAACGATATCGCCCAGTTCATGCTGCGCAAAATCGGTGATGCCAATTACGGCGGTACCATCGTCCTCAATCCGAATCCATTCGTGATCCGATGTATAGCGCAACTCTTCGGGAAATATCATGGCAGATGCTAAAATTTATGGTTACAAAATACGGCACACCGCGCTGGATTTGCAAACCGTAACGGCAGACCGTCGCGTTACTTACGGTCGTTGCCCTGCCGGTCAATCATCCATTGTGGGTATGGTTTGGGTGTTGCGCTGACTTCATCGAGTTTGGTCAACTGCTCTTCGGTTAGTTTCACCCCGGTAGCCGCGATGTTATCCAGAAGTTGATCGGTATTTTTTGCGCCGATAATGACACTCGTTACGCCGGGCTTGGCCAGCACCCACGCCAGGGCAATCTGTGCCACCGATACGTTGTGTTCCTCGGCCACCGTCTGCATCACCTCGATGATGTTGTATGCCAGCTCCTGATTGACAGGTGGAAAATCAAACGTTAACCGACGCGAATCGCCTTCGGGTTTGTTGTCGCGGGTGTACTTACCCGACAGAAAGCCACCCGCCAACGGGCTCCATGGCAAAATGGCCATCTGCTGATCTTTGGCCATCGGTACGAGCTCGTTCTCCAGATCGCGGCCAGCCAGCGAGTAGTAGTTCTGGGTCGAGATAAACTTACCCCAGCCGTGTTTGTCGGCAATGCCATTGGCTTTCATTACCTGCCAGGCCGCCAGATTCGAGCAGCCAATATACCGGACTTTACCACTACGCACTACGTCTTCCAGCCCGCGCATGGTTTCTTCCAGCGGGGTTATGGGATCAAAACCGTGAATCTGATAGAGGTCAACATGGTCCATTTGAAGCCGTTTCAGGCTATCATCAAGCTGATGCATAATCTGCAAACGCCCCCCCCCTACCTGATTTTTACCCGGCCCCATCCGCGCCCGTACCTTGGTAGCAATGACCAGATCATGCCGCGACAGACCCAGCAATTTGATGGACTTCCCCAACAGCGTTTCCGATACGCCAAACGAATAGGCGTTAGCCGTATCGATAAAGTTAACACCCTGATCTACGGCCTTTTTAATCAGATCGTTAACGGCATCCTGCTGAAGCGACCCGATTTGTTTCCATATACCGCCTTCGCCCCCGAAGGTCATGGTACCGAGGCAGATTTCGGACACCAGTACGCCCGTATTTCCTAATTGATTATAGTTCATGGTTCGTTTATAGTTTCACAATAGCTACGTCAATGCGCCGGTTACGCTGCCGCCCTTCTTCGGTATCATTACTGGCAGTGGGCTGCGTGGAGCCGTAGCCGCGCGTGGTTACCCGTACGTCGGCAATGCCAGCCGCCAGCAATGCTGACCGCACGGCGTTGGCCCGGTTCAGCGAAAGTTCGCGGTTCGTATCGGGGTTTCCGGTATTGTCCGTATGCCCCTCGATACGGATACGCAAATCCGGGTATGCTTTCATAAGCTCGATCAGGTTGTTGACCTCCATCCGTGACTCTGTTGTAATACGGTTCAAGCCGGTCTCGAACGTCAGCCCGTCGAAGGTAAAGGTACGAGCCGGATTTTTCGGTTTGGAAGCGATAAACTGCGCGAGTTGATTGGTAAAGGCCCGCTCGCCCAGCGTCAGTTTGCGGCCATTGGGCAGTTCTCGCTGTACCAGTACGTCAGGACCGCTGGTCGTTCCGTTTGCGGAACGGCTCCCGTTAGCCTGACTGGCCTGCACCAACGAGTCGCGGATGCCGAGTGCGCCGGGAGCGGCCGAATCGGCATTCTGCCCGTTGGCTTCCAGCACGCTTTGCTTCGTAGCGACTGAGGTATCTTCGCGGGAATCAGGCTCATATACTGCCGTTGAGTCGGCGCTGACACCGTCGACGCTGTTCTGGTTCTGACTACATTTCTGGATGATAAGGGCGGCAACCAGTACGCCCATGGCAATTAACACCCAGCGCAGCCACTGCGCGTTTTCGATGCGCCGGTCGCCTTCGCTGCTCTTGGGGATGTTTGGGTTAATGATAGTACCGCTAAAATTATCGGTACCCTGTACTTCCGTTACAGGTCCGGCGGGCGTCTTCAGTTCCGTAAAACCCAGCAGACTATCCATTGCGTACAGTCCCGATGGTATAGCCTTGCGAAATTCGGCAGCCTGGCCCAGTAGCAGCGTTTGCAGACTGTGAGCACTCAGGCCGTTTTCATCTTCCTGCCGACCCAGAATGCTCATCAGTACCGAAGCTGTCAACCCCATTACTGCCCCTGACGAGGCCGGTTTGGTACCACTGTACGTACTGAGTAGCTCATTGGCTCCGTCCAGTCGGTCGCCAAAAATTTCGGTTAAGAAGCGTTCGCTGGTAGTAGCAGCCTGGCGGGTTTTGCCCAGAGAGTCAAGGGCCTGGCTGACGTCAAAAGGGGCGTTTCGATAATCGCCATTTTCGAGTACACCAATGATCGATGATGCGCCACCGGTGGCTTCTACCCGCCGGGTTAGCCCCCCCAACAGTGCCGGAACGGCCCCCTCTGCAACTTTCCCAATGTTAGCAGGCTGTTCGTTAAGTTCGGCAGCGAGCCGGTCAATGACGGCGGGGGTAAACTGATCTTTTAGAAGCAGTAGCAGGTGAACGGCCATGATTTCTATAACGTTGGTTGACAACGGGTAAAACATGACCGCACACGGTTGTGTTTGAAAACGGGGGGTGTTGGGTGGTAAAAGGGTGAGGGGTAGCTGATGCAGATAATACATACGTCAGCTACCCCTTACCCCTTTCATACCTTACCCTTTCCTTACAGCTGCGGAATACGCAGGACCTGATCGGGATAGATCTTGTCGGGATCGCTGAGCATGGGCTTGTTGGCTTCGAAGATGATGCCGTACTTCATGGCGTCGCCGTACATCTCTTTCGAAATTTTCGATAGCGTATCCCCCGACTTCACCGTGTAGAACTTACCGGCTGGCGTAGGCTGAGCCACTTCCAACTGGTTATCTACCGCGGCAACACCCTCTACGTTACCCACGGCCAGCGCAATTTTCTCGGCATCGGCCTGCTCTTCTACCGAACCGGTCAGAATTACCGTATCGCCTTTAGTTTTGACCGTCAGGGTTTTATAGGAAAGACCCAGTTTCTTCACATGGTCGAGCAGAGCCTGGGCGCGGAGTGGTTCGGCAGCTTCGGGCTGTGCGGGAGTTTCCTGCTCTTTGTTAAAGATTTTCTCGCCAACACCTTTAAAGAATGATAAGAGACCCATGTTGTCTTGTGGTTTAAAATGAACAATGGTTTTACTAAAAGGCTGGCAAGTACGCTAACCTTTCTGGATGAAACAACAGGCTGGTTTTGAGAATGTTTTATCTTTTGCCCCAACAGGGGTTGCCCGTCTAAGGTATCCGTGCGAAGTTTGTCGAAAAAAAACATGAGAACCCCTCTTTTACCCGTAGTACTTTTGGCATTGACCATACCGGTGTCGCTGGCACAAAATCGTTTTGAGGGAGGTATCCGGGGTGGCGTCACGCTTACACACGGCCACACCACCGTTCCGGCCATCGCCATTCCCAGAGTGGGCAACGTACCCGAACTCAATAACAGAACCAACGGTATTGGCACAGGGTACTCGGCGGGGCTGTGGGTACGGCGAAACTTCAATCGCTTTTTTGTGCAGACCGGCATTGACTACAATCGATTTGTACTACCCCAGGAAACTGATTTTACCGTGTCGGCTGGCACTGCCGCTTTTTTATCGGGCCTGTCGCTACCTGCGCAGATACCGAACCAAACGCCCGTTGGTATCAACCTGATCTCAGAGTCGGTGCTGGAGTCGATCAACGTTCCGGTGCTGGTGGGTAGAGCCTGGTTAGGAGGGCGTTTACGGGCGTTTGCTGGGCCGGGTTTACTTGTTACGGCCAAAGCGCAGGTAAAACAAAACACCACTGCCCGGCTGGCTGGCCTTGCCATTGACGCCCCCGAAACGACTACCGATCTGGCAAACCCAGACCCCGGAAACCCATTGACCAGTACGTTGAAGATCAGTCCAGTTACGTACACACTCGAAGCGGGCGCTGGCTACACATTTCTAAGCCGGTTTGATCTTGACATCCGGTACATGCTGCCAGTGGGTGGTATTTATAACGATGCCAACGTCAGCGGGTATATCGGTATGGGTATAGTTACGCTCGGTGTCCGGCTTTTTTGAGGAAGTTATAGAGTTGTCGAGTTATAAAGTTGTCGAGTTGGCTGACGCAGGATATTTCGTGCGTCAGCCAACTTTATGACTCTTTTAAAACAAATCTCTGTCCGGTGGGGCGAAGCTTCACTTTTTACCGTTTATCGGCACCCTCTACGGTCTGCCATCTTTCAACAGACCGGGAAGACCTTACTTGACCAGCGGTTGTTCATTGAGGAAGGTTTCGCCCACCGTAATCAGATTCAGCAGCGTTGGCAGCACCTGAAGGCCTTTCATGGTGAGGCTGTACTCTACGCGGGGGGGGATTTCACGATATGATTTTTTCTCTAACACCCCCAGTTCTATCAGGGCTTTCAACTCCTGAATCAAAACTTTTTCGCTAACGTCAGGGATCATCCGGCGAAGTTCGCCGTACCGGCGGGCTTCAGTGCCTAACTGAAAAATGATGTGTAGCCGCCATTTCCCACAAATGATAGCTAACGTTTTCTTAAGTGCTGATTCAGTAGAAGTTATTGAATTCTGAGGTACGATTTGATCGTCCATAATGACTTTTTACTAACCTATTGGTGGGTAACTTACTGATTTGTAGGATATTGTACCTATACGAACAAAGGTATATGTTTGTTTGACAATACTTACACAAACCAGCTCACAGACGTGATTTTAAGATCTGTTTTTTTATACCAAAGGATGCCTGCGTAACAGTGAGTTGAATTACTCACTCATGTAATAAGCATAGGTCAGGGCCAACAATACTTTGTAAACACTCGCCATATTTAGGACACGCTTTACGTACTGAGCTGCGCCGGGTAATCCTGTTATTATAAGCAATTAATCATCGACATGCCCGGAAATAGTCTCTAAAGTAGAACTCAGCAAATTCACAAAAATCGAATTCTATTTAGTACTAAGCCTCGTCTCGTGGTATCATACACCTTATAAAATTACTTGTATTTCTTTTTTGTTGTGAAGATACACTGTTAGCTTGACTTTAGCCCTACGCGGCCCAAGCTAACGCATTCTGCCAGAGCTGGTATTGGTGTTGGCTCATTTTTACGCGTATAGTCTTTGAAGCGGATGTGCAAAAATTCGTTTCCCG
>JACMPG010000370.1 GCA_014377625.1 Spirosoma sp. | reverse complement strand
TTCACCGATGCGGAGACCCCCGGCAGTCTGACGCTGTCCGTGTCGGGCCTACCAGCCGGGCTCAACTTCGTCCCACCGGCCACTATTTCGGGTACGCCTTCGGTATCGGGGGTAAGCAGTGTGACCGTGAAGGCGACCGATCCGGGTAGCCTGACGGCCGGTAATACCTTTAGTATCACGGTGAGTCCGGCTTCGGTGGTAGTAGTGCCGCCGGGCAGCCAGACGGCTTGCCGGAGCAGCGTGGTGGTGCTGAATGCCACCACGACGGGTGTTCGCTATGAGTGGTACAAGAACGGCACGAGTGCGCCCTTCAAGTTGACTGAGATTGCCTCAATCCAGAAGGGTACAGCCACCAGCAGCCTGACGGTGGTGAGTGTTCAGACGACGGCGAGTTATTACGTGAAGGTGTTCCAGGCCAATAACAGCTTCACCTTCGACGGTCCTTTTGTGGTGACGGTGAACTACGGTTGTACTGCACCGGCGCGGGTAGCTGCCTCCGAAGTGGCCGAGGTGCCCTTAACCATGACGCTGACGCCCAACCCGTTGGTAGACGGTCAGTTGCGGGCGGTAGTTCGTGGGGCGGCTGGTCAGGCTCTGTCGGCGGAGTTAGTCGACGTATCGGGCCGGACGGTAAAGGCGCAGGTCTGGCCGGTGGCCGATGCTGAGCAGGTAGTAGCCTGGGACGTGACGGCGCGGCCATCGGGGATGTATATATTGCGGGTGCAGACGGGTAAGCAACGCCAGGCACTGAAGGTGGTGAAGCCTGACTAAGCCCTCTGTCCCGTTTTTTCGGTCAGACCAATGAAAAAAAGAGCGTTCACGCGCTCTTTTTTTTGTGACGTTTATCAACTACGCCGTGGGGGGCGCAGCAAAGACCAGCCCATTTCGAAGCCGTGCTGGCTCTGGCAGAGTCTGACTTACTGGAAAATCCAGCCCTTTCGCCGGGTTTAATGCCGATTCATTTTCCTTACTTTTCCCTTCAAAAAAGACCATGAAAATCAGACCATTCACGTCCAATTTACTTACGTCCGTTGCCCTGCTGGTTGCTGTGAGCGTATTGTCCTGCAATCAGGCCGTAAAAACGGCAGACACGAACACCCTCCAAACCTATTTTGCCCCCGCCGACAGTGGCATACAGGTAGGCGGGATGAAAATGGTGAAGATTCAGACCCCCAAAGGGCCGTTCAACGTCTGGACGAAACGCTTCGGTAATAACCCTAAAATCAAGGTGTTGCTGCTGGCGGGAGGCCCCGGCGCGAGCCACGAATATTTCGAGTGTTTCGAGAGTTTTCTACCCAAAGAAGGTATCGAGTTTATCTACTTCGACCAGCTTGGCGCGGGTAACAGCGATCACCCCACCGATAAAAGCCTGTGGGAGTTGAGCCGGTTTGTGGAGGAAGTAGAACAGGTTCGGGTGGCTCTGGGCCTGAGCAAAGATAACCTCTACCTGCTGGGCCACTCCTGGGGGGGTATTCTGGCGATGGAGTACGCCCTCAAGTACCAGCAAAACCTGAAAGGGCTGGTTATCTCGAACATGATGAGCAGCGCACCTGCCTACGGCCAGTATGCCAACGAGGTGCTGGCTAAGCAGATGCCCCCGGCAGCGCTGGCCGAAGTGAAGGCACTGGAGGCCCGCAGCGACTATGCAAACCCGCGCTATATGGAACTGCTGATGCCCAATTTTTACGCGCAGCACATCTGCCGCATCCCGCTCAACCAATGGCCCGAACCACTTACGCGCGGCCTTGGTCAGCTCAATCAGGAGCAGTACGTGACCATGCAGGGGCCAAGCGAATTTGGTATGGCAGGCGATGCCAACCTGAAAAACTGGGACCGCAGTAAAGACCTGTCACAGCTTACAGTACCGACGCTGGTTATTGGAGCCACGCACGATACAATGGACCCCAAACATATGGAGATGATGGCTAAAACGGTGAAAAACGGGACGTTCCTATTATGCCCCAATGGGAGCCACATGGCCATGTACGACGACCAGAAAACGTACTTCACGGGCCTGCTTTCTTTTCTGGAAAAAGGGAATTGATAGACAGAGCCTGTTTAGGAGCTGAATATTTTGTGGGTTAACGGGCGAGGCTGTAGCCTGGATCGGAGGGTCTGGGCTACAGCCTCGCCCATTAACCAACGTCAATGAATAAAAGAGGTTGTATCAAATTAAGCGGAAAATTAAGTTAGCTAACAACTGCATGGGCGGCCCTGTTCGTTATCCAATAAACGGGTCCAGCTTGAGGGGTGCAGTGTGTTCCCCTCGCTTTGCTGTTGACAACCTATTACCATTCGGACCATAAATTGAGTATGCAAGACCTCCTGACAATCCTCCAGAGCCGCACCGCTAAAACCCAGCTTGGTGGAGGACAAAAACGCATCGACAGCCAGCACAAGAAAGGCAAACTCACCGCCCGCGAACGGGTCGATTATCTGATTGACGATGACAGTCCGTTTGTAGAAATTGGTTTGTTCGCGGGCGAGGGCATGTACGCTGAGCACGGTGGCTGTCCGGCGGGGGGCGTGGTGGTGGGTATGGGCTACGTGTCGGGTCGGCAGTGCGTAATTGTGGCCAACGACGCCACCGTGAAAGCCGGGGCGTGGTTTCCCATCACGGCCAAAAAGAACCTCCGGGCGCAGGAAATTGCGATGGAGAACCGTTTGCCCATCATCTATCTGGTCGACAGCGCGGGCGTCTATCTGCCGTTGCAGGACGAATTATTTGCTGACAAGGACCATTTCGGGCGGACGTTTCGGAACAACGCGCAACTCTCGGCCATGGGCGTGTTGCAGGTGGCAGCCGTGATGGGCAGTTGCGTAGCGGGCGGAGCGTATTTGCCCATTATGTCGGACGAGAGCATGATTGTGGAAGGCACGGGCAGCATTTTTCTGGCCGGGCCGTACTTAGTTAAAGCCAGCATTGGCGAAGACGTCGATGCCGAGACCCTCGGAGGGGCCGTGACCCACACCGATATTTCGGGCGTTATCGACAACCGCTACTCCGACGATAAAAGCTGTTTAGATGCCATCAAGCGCATTTTTGATAAACTTGGTGGGCAGGAAACTGCTGGTTTTGACCGCGCTGAACCCGCCGAACCTGCCAAAAATCCATCTGACATCTACGACATCCTGCCCGCCGACCGCGTGAAACCGTACAACATGCGGGAGATTGTGGACAGACTTGTGGATAACTCCGAATTTGATGAGTACAAACCCGGTTACGGACAGTCGCTACTGTGCGGGTACGCCCGCGTGGACGGCTGGGCGGTGGGCATCGTAGCCAATCAGCGCACCGTTGTCAAAGCCAAAGGCAGAACCGGGCAGCCGTCCGAAATGCAGATGGGCGGGGTGATCTACGGCGACGCTGCCGACAAAGCCGCGCGGTTTATCATGAACTGCAATCAGAAACGGATTCCGCTGGTGTTCATGCAGGATGTATCGGGCTTTATGGTCGGGAGCCGGGCCGAGCAGGGTGGTATTATCAAAGACGGGGCGAAGATGGTCAGCGCGATGGCCAACTCGGTGGTACCAAAATTTACCGTCGTGGTGGGTAACTCCTACGGTGCGGGCAACTACGCCATGTGTGGCCGCGCCTACGACCCGCGCCTGATGGTGGCCTGGCCCACGGCGCAGATGGCCGTAATGAGCGGGGCCGCAGCTGCCAAAACTCTGTTGCAGATTCAGGTAGCGTCGCAAAATGCGAAGGGCAACCCCATGACACCGGAAGAAGAACAGGCGCAGTTGGATAAAATCACCGATCAGTATAACACGCAGCTATCGCCCTACTACGCAGCCGCCCGGCTCTGGGTCGATGCCATCATCGACCCGCTCCAGACCCGGCAGGTCTTATCGGAAGGTATCGCAGCCGCCAACCACGCACCGATTACGAAGGCTTATTCGGTCGGAAATATCCAGACATGATTTAACACAGAGAAACGGAGGTTTCACGGAGAAGACAGCGTGAAACTCCGCGTACGCTGTGAATTCTCCGTCTCTCTGTCTTAGAAACTCCTATCTCCACTTTAAGGTATTCAACAAATGCAGTACGTCTTTTCGGATGTAGTCGATGACGGGCTGGAGCGAATCGTTTTCGGTGGCGGTGTTAAAATACAACGCGCCCCGCAGGAAGTGCCGGGTCGAATCGGTCACAACGAACTGCACCTGACTTGGCACGTTGCCGGTGAGGTCGATGACACTGGCTTCCATGCCTGATTTGAGTTTAAGCGTCCGCTGTTCGATGCTGTACGCCTTAATGTTGTGCCGGGCCGCCAGTTTGTACGAATCTTCGAGCATGGCCCGCAGCCGGTTCACGTCGTTGCGCACAGGCTTGTACGTTAGCTGGATGCTGGCGTGGTATTGCGGGTAGTTGATAAAAATCCAGTGCGGCTCCGAGCGGGCAAACGTATCAGGTAGAATCCGGGCCGCTTTGTTGTATTCGAACTGATAGGGGTGCGTTGGCTCCAGCAACGTATAGTCATGTGCGGGTAAATCAAAACGTGGATAACCCTTCGGCTTCGGCACGTAATTGTCCGAGGCATCATTGCTACATCCGGCGAGTAAAAGGGCAGCAGCCACTAAAAAAGAGATGGGCAGATAACTCATTATAGTTTTGGGCTGAACAAAGGATGAAATTTGCGGGTCTTACTTTAACGTAGAAATAACGCTTATATGACACGAAGACCCGCCTGGTTTGTACCCGTAAAAAACTTTTTATTCATTACAATGGGTATTCTGAGTACCGGCATGGGCCTGAAAGGGTTTCTTTTGTCGAGCCGACTCATCGACGGGGGCGTTACCGGTATATCGATGCTGTTGGCCAACCTGTCTGGCTGGCCGTTGGCTCTGCTGATTCCAGCCATCAACCTACCATTTATTGCCCTGGGTTACCGGCAAATTGGCGGCTCGTTCGCCCTGAAAAGTGCCGCTGCTATTGCTGGTCTCTCCATATGCGTGGCCGTGATACCCTTTCCTGATGTAACGCCTGATTTGTTGCTGACCGCCATTTTTGGTGGTTTTTTCATTGGGGCGGGTATTGGCCTGGCCATGCGGGGCGGGGCGGTACTGGACGGAACCGAAATTGCCGCGCTCATTCTTAGTCGGAGTAGTAACCTACTTAGAATCAGTGATATAATATTAGGTTTGAATATAGTCATTTTCACGGTAGCGGCTTTGCTACTGACCGTCGAGCAGGCACTTTATTCCATCATTACGTATATCGTAGCCTCAAAAATGATTGACTTTCTGGTACATGGTCTCGAAGAATACACGGCAGTTATGATTGTATCGGTGCATCATGAGGAAATCAGGCGGCAACTGATTGAAGTAGGCTGGGGCGTAACGGTACTGGCGGGTAAGCAGGGACACGGTAGAAAAGGTACCCATCGAGAAACCCACGATGTGTTGTACACGGTAATAACCCGTCTGGAAATTGGACGACTCAAAGCCATTATCAACCAGACTGATTCTGATGCCTTTATAATTCAGTACGGTATCAACGATGTCACAAACGGCAAGGTA
>JACMPG010000045.1 GCA_014377625.1 Spirosoma sp. | reverse complement strand
TATCAGTCTGGTTCTGTTGCTGGGCGGCATCGCGCTCGACGCCTGGGGCGGCAACTGGTTCAGCGGGTACGTTCGGCTGGGCTGGTACGTAGTGGCCTATTGGCCCGTGGGCTGGCCGGTGCTGCGCCGGGCCTGGAGCAGCATTATGCACCGCAATGTGTTTACCGAATTTTTCCTGATGGGCGTAGCCACGCTTGGTGCCTTTGCCCTTGGCGAATACCCCGAAGGCGTAACCGTCATGCTGTTTTACACCATCGGCGAGTTGTTTCAGGAAGCTGCCGTACTGCGCGCGCGCCGGAGCATCAAAGCCCTGCTGGACGTGCGGCCCGACGAAGTGACTGCCCTGCGCAACGGCCAGACCCAGACCGTGAAAGCCGCGACGGTGGCCGTTGGTGAAATTATTCAGCTCCGGCCCGGCGAAAAAGTGGGTCTCGATGGTACGCTGCGCTCCAACAGCGGCTCGTTCGATACGGCGGCTTTGACGGGTGAGTCGGTGCCGCGTACCATTGCGGAGGGCGAGGTTGTGCTGGCGGGGATGATTAACCGGCAGTTGCTGGTGGAGATGATTGTGACTACGCCGTATCAGGATTCTAAACTGTCGCGCATTCTCAAACTGGTGCAGCAGGCCACGGGCCGCAAGGCGCAGACGCAGGAATTCATTGCCCGCTTTGCCCGGATTTACACGCCCGTTATCTGCGCTCTGGCTCTGCTGATTACGGTGGTGCCGGTCTTCTTCGTAGCCGATTATCGCTTTGCCGACTATCTGTACCGGGGGCTGGTGTTTCTGGTTATCGGCTGTCCGTGTGCGCTGGTAATTTCCATTCCGCTGGGCTATTTCGGCGGGATCGGGGCCGGGTCGAAGCAGGGTATTCTGGTCAAAGGGTCGGTGTTTCTGGATTTGCTCACGCAGCTAAAAACGGTGGTCATGGACAAAACCGGCACCCTGACCAAAGGCGTATTTGCCGTGCAGGACGTACAAACCACCGGCATCGACGCGCCCGAACTGGCCCGGCTTACGGCGGCACTGGAAAGCAAGTCCACGCACCCCGTAGCCACCGCCATTCTGGAATACGCGGGAAAAGGGTACGAACCCATTGCCGTAGCCGACGTAGAAGAAATACCCGGTCATGGGTTGCGCGGAAACGTAGCGGGTCGGGATATGCTGGTCGGGAACGCCAAACTACTCCGCAAATTCAACGTGCCAATTGACGACGCGCTGGCCGAGTTGCCCCACACCATCGTCATGGTGGCCCTCGACGGGCAGTTTGTGGGCTATTTTACCATTGCCGACGAGCTGAAACCCGGTGCCGCCGAGGCCGTAAAACGGCTGAAAGCCGAAGGCATCCGAACCGTCATGCTATCGGGCGATAAATCGGCGGTGGTAGCCATCGTGGCGAAGCAGGTGGGCGTGGACGAGTGGCACGGCGACTTACTGCCCGAAGACAAAGTAGCGCACGTTGAGCGACTCAAAGCAGCCCTGACCGACAAACAAAAGCTGGCCTTTGTGGGCGACGGCGTGAATGACGCGCCCGTGGTAGCCCTCGCCGATGTGGGTATAGCCATGGGCGGGCTGGGGTCCGACGCCACCATCGAAACCGCCGACGTGATTATCCAGAACGACGAGCCGGGCAAGATTGCCACTGCCATCGACATTGGTCGCGCCACCCGCCGAATTGTGTGGCAGAATATCGGGCTGGCCATGGGCGTCAAAGCCATTGTGCTGATACTCGGCGCGGGTGGGCTGGCCACCATGTGGGAAGCGGTCTTTGCCGACGTAGGCGTGGCCCTGCTCGCCATCCTCAACGCCGTGCGCGTCCAGAACCTAACGTTCAAATGAGAGCCGACTGGATTCGTTATCTTTACAGAACTACAACACCAATTTGCTATGCTAACCGCCATAAGAGCTACTTACCGACATGGCCAGCTAATCTGGCACGAGATACCCCCGGCTACTGCTGATGCAGAAGTAGTCGTAACTTTTTTGGAGAAAGAGAGAGTAGAAATAGAGAAACATCCACAGAATGGCATCTGGTTTGGTTCGCTGAAAGGGCTGATTAGTACTCCGCCTGATTTCAACGAGCCGCTTGACGATCTGAGCAAGTACATGTGAAATGAATCTCTGCTTCGATACGTATATTTTTAGCTGGTTCTCTTAATGTCAGACGATGAACGGAATGACTTACTGGATTTGCAGATTGCCCTTCGGCGATATCTGCCTATCGTCGATTAAACCAAATCTGATACTACGCATGGAAAATCACTTTTCAGCCTATATGCAGCAGTTTGAGCAAGCCGAAACCCTTGCTGAGAAAAAGGCCGTTGCCGCCAGCTTTGCCAAACAATATGATGCTCTTCATCCCGACGATAAAATGGCCATGAATAAGGCCATGCAACCGGCATTGGCCGCCCTGATGGACTGGACAGAGCGAACACTGGACCCATTGATGGAGCGGGCAGAACGCCTTTTGGGCCAAAAGGTAGCCCGATAGTGCGGTGTCTGTGACTGTCTGGCTTACCAACAGGCCAACACAAAACCGCTGCTCAGGCAGTTTACCGGCCAAACCTCAACGCAAATGGCCGACGTACACACCCCCGCGCAGCGTAGCTACAACATGAGCCGCGTACGTAGCAAAGACACCAAGCCCGAACTCACCGTCCGCAAATTCCTCCACGCGCACGGGTTCCGCTACAAACTCCACGACAAAAAACTGCCCGGCACGCCCGACGTAGTGCTGCCCAAATACAAAACTGTTATTTTCGTGCATGGCTGCTTTTATCACGGCCATGACGGGTGCCGCTACTTCGTAGTACCCAAAACCCGCACCGATTGGTGGCTCGACAAGATCAACGGCAACCGGAAACGAGACGCCATCAATGAAGCCAAACTTGTTGATGCGGGCTGGCGAATAATTACCATATTTGAATGCGCGTTGAAGCCCAAAACGAAGGACGCAACGTTGCAGAATCTGCTAAATCAGTTAACTCCAACACCATGATAACCCAAATTAAGACCGTCGCCGACGTACAGACATTTGCTCATCAGCTTGTAGCTGAGGGCTTAACCGGAGGCTTTCATCCCGACGATCCTTTTGAGGATTTTACGGGTGATGATGGCCTACCACTGTACACAACAGAAGAAGCGGCTACACGCAATACGCTGATGGAGCAATGCTTTGACGTATGTGGTGATGACGTTCACGAGGTCATAGGCAGAATAACACTCAGCGGCACTCCGTTCGAGTCTATTTTCGATAAAGACCACGAGGAACGGTACAATACGTTCATGCAACTTGTAGACTTAGGGATAAAAGACTACAAGCCAAATGGCGTATCAAGCCGGGCGGTTAAGGAGACCGTATTTGCAAGCTACAACTAAGATAAACCTGACGAAACCTTGCTAAATTACATTGACCTTTTCGCGGGCGCGGGCGGTCTCTCCGAAGGCTTTATAAAAGCCGGTTTCAATCCTATTGCTCACGTTGAGATGGATAAAGCGGCCTGCTTAACAATGAAGTCACGGGTTGCCTATCATTTCCTGCGTGGAACCGGACAACTCGACATCTATAATGATTGTCTTAGGAGTGGTAAATCTCCATCCTTACTATATCCGTTGATACCCGCTGAACTTCTGGATTCTGTGATCCAGACAGAAATTAGTGACGACACAATCCCTTCTGTATTTGCGCGAATTGACGCCCTCAAAAAAGATAAAAAAATTGACTTAATTGTTGGCGGTCCACCCTGTCAAACTTACTCTTTGGTCGGGCGTTCCAAAATCAATAGCCTGACGAATAAGCATGTAACTACCGATATTCGATACGAATTGTACAAACAGTACGGAAAGTTTTTGCAGAGATATCAGCCTGAATACTTTGTGTTTGAAAATGTTCTTGGTTTGCTGTCAGCGGGTAATCGCTGGTTGATACATCAGATTAGACACTACTTCGAAACAGAGTGCGGTTATAGTATTAAGTGGCAGATACTTGATGCCAATAAGTACGGAGTAATTCAACAAAGACGCCGGGTAATTATAATCGGTAAAAAGGGGCTGGGACCGTTCGATTATCCTGAACCAGAGACCGTTACACGCGAACGGAATTGGACAGTAAAGGATGCACTATTCTCTGATTTACAGAAACTTAACCCTGGGGAGGAAAAGGACGTATCGTCTTACACGACGTATATAGCTCACGAATACCTTACCAGTATTGGTGTGCGCGATGAGACAGATTTTGTAACGCAGCATATTACACGTCCGCACAACGAAACTGACCTTAATATATACCGTCTCGCTATTGAGAAATGGAAAGAGAGAAAGCGCTTAAAGTATAATGATGTTCCTGAAGAATGGCGCAATCATAAAAACGTCACTTCCTTTCTTGATAGATTTAAAGTAGTGGACCCAGACGGGTTATCTCACACAGTTGTGGCACATCTCTCAAAAGACGGCCATTATTATATCTATCCCGACGAAAATAATCCCCGCTCTTTGTCCGTGCGGGAAGCTGCACGTATTCAGTCGTTCCCAGATAATTATTATTTCGAGGGTGGACGGGGTGCAGCATTTAAACAAATTGGCAATGCGGTTCCTCCCCAACTTGCGTTCGTTATCGCGAAAAAAATGAAAGAGGTACTCTCTCAAAATTCGTTGCATGGCCCAAAATTATACCCAGACTTATCCCGCCGAACCGAACCCGTCGGCACTGATTGAAACTATCCTTGCTGAACCCCGCGCCGGTGCTATTCTTGAAACGTTTCGTTCTATTGGGTACAGTCTGGATATGGCGGTGGCCGATATTATCGATAACTCCATTTCGGCGGGGGCGAAAAAGATAGACATCTATTTCCACTGGAACGGGCCGGATTCGTGGCTGACCATTGCCGACGACGGCCACGGCATGAACGAAGCCGAACTGACCGAAGCCCTGCGCCCCGGCAGTCATGATCCACTTGCGGTACGTAGTGTCAACGACCTCGGTCGGTTTGGGCTTGGGCTGAAAACCGCTTCGCTGTCGCAGTGCCGTAGGCTCACACTCATCAGCCGCCGTCCCGATCAGACCCCCGCGTACCTGTGCTGGAGTATCGACCACGTACGGCTAACCGACCGCTGGGAGCTGATTCGCCACCTGACCAAGCCGCAACTGCTGGCCGAATGTCGGCAGTTGCCGGGCGGTACCATTGTACTTTGGGAGGACCTCGACCGGCTCACCGCCGGTACCAACGCCGACAGCGGAGCCGACCGTGACCGGTTTCTGCAACTGGCACAATCGGTTAAGGCCCACCTCGGTATGACCTTCCACCGGTTTCTGGAGCCGGGTACGCCCGGTCAGCCCGGCCTGAAAATTACCATCAACGGCAACCCGGTACCGGCTTGGGACCCGTATCTGCACGGGCAAAGCGGTTTGCAAACGTTGCCCACCGAGAAACTGGCCGGTGGGCTGGTATCGGTAAAGGGGTTTATTCTGCCGCACATATCGAAACTGTCGCCGGTGGCGCATAAAGACGGGGCGGGGCCGGGCGGCTGGAATGCGCAGCAGGGGTTTTACATCTACCGCAACCGGCGGCTGCTCATGGCGGGTAGCTGGCTCAGCTTGGGCTACAAAAAAGAAGAGCATTACAAGCTGGCCCGCATCCGGCTCGACATCACCAATCAGCAGGACGCCGACTGGCAGATCGACATCCGTAAGGCAAGGGCGCAACCCCCGGCCCAACTCCGCGCCGACCTCAAACGCATTGCCGATCTGGTTCGGGCGCGGGCTGTTGAGATTTACCGGCACCGGGGCAAAGTGCTGCAAAGAAGCCTGACGCAGGTGTTTGTTCCGGTCTGGCAGGAGAAAGTCCGCCACAACAAACGGCAGTACGTCATCAACCGCGACCATCCGTTAATCCGGCAAACGCTGGCCGGGGCTACGTCTGCCGAAATAACGACCCTGCTCCGGCTTATCGAAGAAACCATACCCGTACCGCTGATTGCCCTCAGCGAAAGCAACCAGCCCGATACGCAGCCCGTGCCGTACGACGCTAACCACGCTGATTTGCTGGGGCTAATGCGGCTGGTGTACACCGGTCTGCTCAAAACAATGCCCGACGCCGACGCCCGCCGACACCTGCTGATGACCGAACCCTTCAACGACCACCCTTACCTGCTCGAAAGTTTATGACCGCTGATCTAATCAAGAATTTTGCCAATACGACCCTTGCCCAAGAGACGGGTGCCTTGTCTGACGCCCGCATTGCCGAAGTGGTCGATCAGTTTCTGGGCCTGGCTCCGGGCGTGGTAGCGCAGCGGGAGGATATCCTCAACTACCTGCGGTCCCGGTTTTCGGTATCGCAGGATGCGTACCAGATTCTGGACACGGACGTAGCCAACCGCGTTCCGCCGTGGGTGAAAGATCGTCGGGCGTCGGGCGAGTTGATCTGGCAATTCTGGGAACGCTATCGGCTGTACATGCAGCCCAAACTGGCGGCTCCCACGCTCAACCAGTTAGACGACCTGACTAACGACATCTTGGACCGGCTGAGTAACCCCCAAACACCCGGCCCGTGGGAACGGCGCGGTATGGTAGTGGGGCAAGTGCAGTCGGGCAAAACCGGCAACTACGTCGGGCTGATGAACAAAGCCGCCGATGCGGGGTACAAAGTCATTATCGTTCTGGCGGGACTGCACGATACGTTACGAAATCAAACGCAGGTACGTATTGATGAGGGCTTCCTGGGCTTCAACCCAACCGCCGACGCGCTGAGCCTCGCCAAAGCCAACAATCGAATCGGCGTTGGGAAGTTCAATAAGAATCTGGCCGTCAATGCCCTCACCACGCGGCTCGGCGACTTTAGTAAACAGGTAGCGCAACGGTCTGCCATTCCCGTTACGAGCAGTGACCCCATTGTACTGGTAATCAAGAAGAATCCCAGCATCCTGAAAAACCTGATTTTGTGGCTGGCCGCACAGGGCGAAACACGAGATGGTAAAAAACTGATCGAGGACGTACCGCTACTCCTCATCGACGACGAGGCTGACAACGCATCTATCAACACCAGCAAGGAAAGCATATCAACCATCAACGGGTTGATTCGGGCGTTGCTGTCGCTGTTTAACCAGTCGGCGTACGTTGGGTACACCGCCACGCCGTTCGCCAATATCTTCATCCCGATACAGGACGAGGCCGTTGCCAAAGGGCTGGACACAAAAATAAAAGGCTTCGATTTTAAGGTGGGGCAGGACCTGTTTCCGCGCGATTTCATCATCAACATCCCAGCGCCCTCGAACTACGTAGGTCCGGCCAAAGTGTTCGGCTTACCCGCGGCTGCCCAAAGCGAACAGAGCGAAGAGGCCCTGCCCATTGTGGTGAATCTGGACCGTGACAAAGGCACCCCCGGCGACTATGCCGATTTCGTACCTGACAAACACAAAAAAGACGATTCTAAACCGAGCCAACTGCCTCCTTCGCTGATCCGTGCTGTCCGGCATTTTGTGCTGGTGTGCGCGGCTCGGCAGGCCCGGCAACAAACCAGTCAACACAACTCGATGCTGGTACACGTATCGCGGTTTGTGCCGTGGATTGACCGCATTGCCTTACTGGTTGATCAGACACTGAAGGACTATCAGCGGCAGATCGAGTTCAACACCGGACCGCTGTGGGGCGAACTGGAAAAAATGTGGGCCGATGAGTTCGTTCCGGTCACGGCCACCATCAAAAACGATATGGACGCTGACCCCAACGGCTACAAAGACTCGGAGATTCAGCCCATTGCGTGGTTTGCCATCCGGGAGAATCTGTTTTCGACTATCATGAAAATAGAGGTGCGGGCCGTGCATGGGCAAAGCAAAACAACCAATCTTGAGTATCACAACATCACCCCGCTGAACTACGCGCAGGCCGAAGACGAAGTGCCCCCCCGGTACCTGTCTATCATTGCCGTTGGGGGCGACAAACTCTCGCGTGGGCTAACGCTGGAGGGTTTGAGCATTAGCTATTATCTGCGGGCGTCCAAGATGTACGATACGCTGATGCAGATGGGCCGCTGGTTTGGCTACCGCCCCGGCTACGTTGATTTATGCCGGTTGTTTACTTCGTCCGATCTCATCGACTGGTACAAGTTCATCACGATAGCATCGGAAGAAGTCCGGGAAGATTTTGACCGGATGTTTATGTTGGACCAGACCCCGCGCGATTTTGGGCTGAAAGTTCGCTGCCATCCGGACGTATTGACCGTTACGGCCCTGAATAAATTTAGGGACGCCCGACCAATGGATTTGAGTTACTCGGCAGAACTGGAACAATCCCGTCGATTGAAGATTGACGAGCGAACATTTCGCCATAATCTGGATTCGGTAGAGCGGCTTCTGCCGCAGATGGGGCCAACTGTAATGCCCCCCAATGCGACGTCGGCCCGCCGTACCAATCATGTATGGCGCACCAACAGCTACGTTGTTTGCCAGTTTTTGCGCGAATACCGGATCGAGCCTATCGTGATGGACATGCCCAAAATCATTGATTACATCGAGCAGCAAACCAGTAACGACGACCTGATCGAATGGACGGTAGTGCTAATGAATAATAGTCAGGCCGGGCAAGATAATAGCTGGGATTTTTCTATTGGCGGTGCACCAACGCCCGTTGGTCTGACTAGCCGTAGTAACCCTTCTAAGAATACGGGATTCTACGAAATAGGCAAATCACAAATCATCTCACCAACCAGCGGAGACGAGTACATTGATCTGAATAATGAACAGGTAAATCAGGCGCAGAAAGAAACCGAAGAAGACTGGATCAAGAAGGGAAAAACTGAAAAGAGACCCGCTTATCCAAGTACGTTTCGGATCAAGTATAATCGACCTTCGTCGAAGGGATTGCTGCTGATTTATCCGCTCAATCCGGCAGTGGAAATGCCCGTTCCGGGATCGAAGCCAGAAGAAAAGAAAAAGGAAACATGTATCATCTCGCCCGTGCCTGTCATTGGCTTAGCCATCAGTTTCCCCCGTATCAAGAACGACCGGAAAATCAAGTATTTCGTCAATCAGCAGTACAACATGGAGTATGATTATGACGATACCCTGCCCGAAATGAGCAATGAATAGACTTCATCAAATCTGGCAGCAACTCGCTACACAGACGGGCGTATTTCGGCGCGTTCGTTACGATGCCGCCAGTCCGTGCGATGTGTATCTCGGCCTGAAAACGCCTGAAAATCAGCGGTTGTTGGCAATCCGGTTGCCGATGGCGTTAGCGAAAAACATGGGCAACGTACCAGAGTTTCGGGGTGTTCGGGTCGAAAAAATAGCCGATACCGACAATGCCGACCGGTTCTTCCTGAACTTGCTGCTGACCGATCCCGCGCTGGCCGAAGTGTTCGACGTACTCCTGACCGACCTCATTGGCCAACTCCTGCCCATAGCTAAACCGGCTGAGGTCGTGCGAATTTTTTTAAATCAGCTTGCCCGCTGGGAAGAACTGTTTGGGCGATACAGTGCCGGAGGGTTGTCGACAGCGGAGCAGAAAGGGCTGTTTGGCGAATTGTATCTGCTGCGCAAACTGCTGCAAAACGGCCTGTCTCCGGCAGTAGTTGTTGATAGCTGGGTGGGTAACGATGCCGCCGTGCAGGATTTCCGGGGGGCTGCCTGGGCCATTGAAGTAAAAATGAGCAGCCAGACAACCAGCGAACGGCTAACCATAAACGGCGAACGGCAACTGGACGAGTCGTCACTGGAGCGGCTGTTTTTGTACTACCTGAACGCCGACGTACGTACCGGTGCGGGCGAATCCCTGAACACCCTGATTACCGACATCCGAACCCGTCTTACAACCGATTTTCCGGTGTTGATTACGTTCAATCATAAACTCACAAAAGCGGGCTATTTCGACGCGCAGGCTGATCGCTACGTGGATGTGAGCTACGTAATCCGGGCCGAACACATCTTCCGCGTTTCCGGCGATTTTCCCCGCATCGTCACCGCCGACCTGCGGCCCGGCGTTGGTGAGGTCCGATATTCGGTTGGCCTGTCGGACTGCCTGCCGTATGCCATTTTCGAAACTGACTTATTCCTGACTTTTACCTGAACAGCATGGCCTTATCAGACCAATTTCCGGCACTGGAAACGTATTACAAAACCCTGCGCAGCGACATCTACGAGCGGCTGAACGCCAGCGAAGAAGGCAGCACGCAGGAGCAGACTTTTACGCAGTATGCCATTGATTTATTGGCCGAAGCCGGCGACGTAGAAAATGCCCGTGAATGCTACGATGAGAAAAACGACCGGGCCGGTCGCCACAAAATCAACGGCTATTCGCTCAGCGAGAACTTAGAAACGGTTCAGCTTTTCTACACCGTTTACAAAAGCACCGACACCGTATCAAAGACCAATAAAGCCGACATTGACAGAGCCGTTGCGGGTAGTACGCGCTTTCTCAAAAACGCGCTGAACCGGTATTTTGAGGAGATGGAAGTAACGGCCCCGGCCTTCGATTTTGCCCGCGAACTGGGTACGCATAACAATGACATCGAACGGGCCGAAATCTTCATCCTGACCGACGGCGAATGCGACGTCAGCAAACCCGCCGACGAGAAAATCAGGGAGGTGCTGGTTATATACCGCATCATTGACCTCCGCTACCTGATGCAGTTGGAAAGCGGTCAGCCGGACCCCATCGAGATTGATTTTGAGGAGTTGTGTGGTCAGTCCATCCCGTGCCTAACGGTGCTGGATGCCGACGCGGGCTACCAGTCGTATCTGGCCGTAGTGCCGGGTACGATGCTGGCCGACGTCTATAAGCGGTACGGGGCGCGGCTGCTGGAAATGAACGTGCGGTCGTTTTTGCAGTTCACCGGGAAAATCAACAAAGGCATCCGCGAAACGATTAAAACAGAGCCGCACATGTTTCTGGCATTTAACAACGGTATTGCCGCCACCGCCGAATCCGTTGAACTGGTTGATTTGCCGCAGGGTGGTAAAGGTATCAAGTCAATCCGGGAGTTTCAGATCGTGAACGGCGGGCAGACAACGGCCAGTATTCTGCACACCCGCCAGAAAGACAAAGTGGATGTTGACCGCGTATTTGTGCAGATGAAGTTGTCGGTCATTAAAAACCGGGACGAAGTCAGCACTATCGTCAACCGCATTTCGCGCTACGCCAATAGTCAGAATAAGGTATCGGACGCCGACCTGACGGCCAACTCGCCATTTCATATCGAGATGGAAAAACTATCGCGGTACATGTGGGCGGCTCCGCAGCCGGGGGTGGGCTACCAGACTCGGTGGTTTTACGAGCGGGCGCGGGGACAGTACAAAAACGAACTGGCCAAGCAGCTAACGCCGAAACAGAAAAACACGTTTCTGGCCCAGACACCCCGAAATCAGCTCCTCGTTAAGGAAGATTTGGCCAAGTACGTCAACCTATGGGCCATGCTGCCGTATAACGTCGTGCGGGGTAATCAGAAGAATTACGTCGTATTTATGGCCTCGCTCAAAAAACGCGAACTCAAACCAGACAGCGTATTCTTTGAAGATTTGATTGCCAAAGCCGTTCTGTTTCGTGCCGCTGAGAAAATCTACGGTATAAAGCCCAATGCACTCGGCGATCTGCGCTACATCACCGTACCCTATACAATAGCGTACCTCAATCAGGCCACCGTCGGGCGGCTCGATTTGTCCAGAATATGGAAACGGCAGGTGCTGTCTGAGTCGCTGAAAAGTCAGTTGCGGGATTTGATGATTCAGGTAGAAAACTTCATAAAAAGCAAGGCTCCCGGCTCATTGTACGGCGAATGGGCCAAGAGAGAAGAGTGCTGGCAACAGGTAAGTAAACAGAAATTTTCCGTTGACCTGAACGCCTTGGCCGCCGATCTTATCCGGCCCGGTTCCAGCCCCAAAAGGCAGGCCCTTACCGACGCGGATGTTGACACGATTGCCGCTGCGCAAACGGAAGGGTACCTGCGGGGAATTTCGACCGGTATCTGGCAGGCGATAGACGCATGGGGAAACATAGCCGAAAACCTGTCGCTCCGCAAACGGACCATTGTTCAGAACATCATCGGCAAGATCAAATCCGGGCGCACATTTACGGATAGTGAATCGCAAAACGGGCTGGAAATTATTGACACCGTTCTGGAAAAAGCCCCGGAGTTGCTCACCGAAGAAAGCGCGATAAACTACGCACCTGAGACGGCTGCTGAGGCATCAAAAGAACTAACCGAGACGCAGGTTATTATGGCTGTACTGGTAGTGCAACCAGAGACGTGGTTCAAACTGTCTCAGTGGGCCAGACAATGTGAAAAACTCACACCGTTTGACCGAAGTCTTAGTTTCAGCATGGGTAAACTGATAGAGCGTAGTGGTACACCATCCATCAAACAGGCCACTCAGGCGTTACGTATCATTCAAACCGCCGGGGAGCAGGGTTTTACGCCATAACGTTTAGGAAGGTAGAGCCTTCGCCGGAAAAGCGAAATCATTGATGTAACAGCGTACCAACTGTACTATTCTCAGAACCTACTTACCGGCTTTTACCTCAATCAGTTGACCCTGTTTGGGTTAGCCTGTTGGGCAGTTGAACGGACCGAAAGCATTCGTTTTTCTGCCTTGCATAAGTGGCTGAGACGGTTAATTTTGTGAAACAAAAGTTTCACAAAACAACCGCCCGGCCCGGCACTCATCGGATCGGTTTTCTATACACAAACAACAACGCTGAACATGGTACTACAGGACGTAATGGAACCCATTTTACAGGAAGACCAAAATCGCTTTGTGCTCTTTCCCATCAAGCACTGGGACATCTGGGAATACTACAAAACCCACGAAGCCTCGTTCTGGACCGCCGAAGAAATTGACCTCGGTCAGGACATGAGAGACTGGAACGGCCTCAACGATGGCGAACGGCACTTTATCTCGCACGTGCTGGCGTTCTTCGCGGCTTCTGACGGCATCGTTAACGAAAACCTTGCCGTCAACTTCCTCTCCGAGGTGCAGTATGCCGAAGCCAAGTGCTTCTATGGCTTCCAGATCATGATGGAGAACATCCACTCCGAGACGTATTCGCTGCTGATTGATACTTACATCAAAGACGCTAACGAGAAAGACCGGCTGCTCAACGCCATTGACACCATTCCGTGCGTGCAGCGCAAGGCCGAATGGGCGTTGCGCTGGATCGAAAACGGCTCGTTTGCCGAGCGGCTCATTGCCTTTGCTGCCGTAGAGGGTATTTTCTTCTCCGGCTCGTTCTGCTCCATCTATTGGCTCAAAAAGCGCGGTCTGATGCCCGGCCTGACCTTCTCCAACGAGCTGATCTCGCGCGATGAAGGTCTGCACCGCGACTTTGCGTGTTTGCTCTATACCGACCATATTCAGAATAAAATGCCCGAGTCGGAGGTGTACGAGATTATCCGTAACGCCGTAGAGATCGAGCAGGAGTTTGTGTCAGATGCCTTGCCGGTGTCGCTCATTGGCATGAACGCCGAGTTGATGAAGCAGTACATCGCCTTCGTGGCCGACCATTTGCTGGTAACGCTGGGGCTGAAAAAAATCTACAACGTCACGAACCCCTTCGATTTCATGGACATGATCTCGTTGCAGGGCAAGACCAACTTCTTCGAGAAGCGCGTGGGCGAGTATCAGCGGGGCGAAGTAATGTCGAAGTTCAAGGCCATGAAAGCCGCTTCGCAGAACTCGCAGGATGGCGATACCCAAACCGCTGTTCTGGCCGAAGAGCCAAAAGGCTTCGTGCTGGACGCTGATTTTTAGAGTACCAGTACTATGAGGGTGAGATATGATCGTGATGTCGATATATTGTATATCCGACTAACTGAAGATAAGATTGAGGAAAGTGACGAAGAACGACCAGGGACGATCATTGACTATGACGCCAGTGGGATGGTGGTTGGCATTGAAATTCTGAACGCTTCGAAGCGAATGGTGCATCCAGCAATGGTAGAGTTGGAGGTCGCATAACAGAGAATCTACCCGATACGCAAAAAGCCGCCGTACAGTATTGTACAGCGGCTTTTTGCGTATCGGGTAGATTTAATTACCGACCGAGGGTTTTTAGCAGGGTTCCGCGCGTGATGCGGTCGCCGGACTTTAGACCGTTGAGCGTGCCGAGTTGGTCGAGACGGCTGGCGGGCATACCGAGGTTGGCCATTATCTGACCGAACGTACCGTCCTGCGGGGCGGCTTTGATGCGGATACGGTCGGGCTGGCGGTTCAGTTTGTCGGAATCGGTGAGGGTACGGAAGCCACCCGCCACCTGTTTGAATGTACCAAAGGCATTGCTGAACGAACCCGCCTGAGCCAGCCCGTGCAGACCATACACGGCGTTGCCAAACTGAATAAACCAGGACCCAATTTGCAGCTGTTCATTCGGATTTTGCTGCTGCTGTTGTTGCTGACCCTGCTGTTGCTGGGGCTGCTGTTTGGACACCACGAAAACAGCCGGGTTGCCGTTGATCGTGGTTTTTTCGCTTTGCAGTACGGTTAGCTGTTGCGCCGTAATGAAATCCTGCGCGGCAGCATCGGGCGTGTTGCCTTTGGCTCCCATCAGAATCATGGCCGACTTGCCGTCTTTTGGTCCCATCTGAAACTGCGAGGGGGCATTCTGGTACTGCCAGCCGCGTGGCACCGGAAACTGAAATTTCAGTTCGGGGTGATAAAAGTAATCGTTCTCCACGAAGCCTTGTTTGGGGTCTTCGCCCACAATGATGCCCTCGATCCGGCGCAGGTACGCATCGCGGTCTACTTCGTAATTTTTTGGGTTCTGCTGCTGGTATTCGGTGGCCAGTTGCTTGACCCGGGCCTGCCGGTTGCCGGGATCGGGGTGGGTGGACTGGAACTCCGGGATGGCCTGCCCCGATGCATCCTGAATACGCTTGAGGGTTCCAAAAAATTCGGCCATTTCTTTGGCGTCATACCCAATCTTGCTGGAATATTCTACCCCAAGTCCATCCGACTCTGACTCGTGGGCACGGCTATAACCCAGTAATGCCAGTTGCAGCCCCTGCGATGCGGCTTCGGTGAGTTGCCCGGTTTTGTCGAGCAGTACCGATCCCAGAATCAGCCCGGCTGTGCCGAAGAGTTGGGTGGTTTGTTGGCGGGCCGAGTGCCGGGCGGTGATGTGTCCAATCTCATGGCCCAGTACCCCGGCAAATTCAGCTTCATTGTTGAAATGGGCCATAATACCCCGCGTAAAATAGACGTAGCCACCCGGTACGGCAAACGCGTTGACCACCGGCGTATCGACAATATAAAACTGGTAGGGTAGGTCGGGCCGGTGCGAGATACTGGCCATAGCCTTGCCTTTTTCATTGATAAAAGCTTGAAGTTTAGGGTCTTCGTAAATACCCATTGTCGCTACTACCGACGGGTGTGATTCCTTGCCGAGTGCAATCTCCTGATCTTTCGACATCAGGATTACTTCGCGTTTACCCGTGACGGGGTTACGTGAACAGGCCGTAAGACTAACAAAAGCCGCGAATAAAAATAGGCGTAGGAGGGGCAGGTAAACAGGCTTTTGCCGTGTAGATGACCGGAACAACGGTAACATAAATCTTGTAGATTGCTTCATTCTTTATTAAACAACGGCAGAAATGATTATGTTAGAAACTCACAAACTCAACCCAGCCTGATGCCCGTTAGCGGACTACGCCGATACGCCCGCCTGTGGCAACACATTGCTAATCCCGGCGAGTATTTGTTTCATAAAAAAGACCGGCAGCACCGGGATTTTCAGTTCACGACCAGGCCGCTTCCCATCACGTTTCGGGTGCCCAACAGCCTGTATCTGGTATTCAAGGAGATTTTCATGACTGATGTCTATGAGATCGATACGCTGGTACGGCAGCTGCCCCCGCAACCGATTATTATCGATATTGGGGCGAACGCAGGATTTTTCGGAATTCAACTCCTGTCCAAAATTGAGACGGGCACTATTTACGCCTACGAGCCGATGCCTGCCAATGTACAGATGCTGCGCGAAACGATGGATCGAAACCCCCGGCTGGCGCAATGCCTGACCCTCTATCAACAGGCGGTAACGGGTAAACCTCTCGAAACGGTCGATCTCTTTGCCGAAGCCGAAGAGTCCAGTCAGGTCGTGGCCTCGGTGTTTTTCGGCTTCAACGATAACAACACTCACCGCCTGACCGTACCTGCTATTACTCTCGGCGATATTATCCGGCAGAACAATCTTCAAACCATCGACTTACTGAAACTCGACTGCGAAGGCAGCGAATACGACATTATTTACAATACCGATTCCGCACTGATTCAGCGAATTACCCGCATGGCCGTAGAGGTCCATGATCTGGATACGGAGCAGAACAACGTAGGCTACTTTGCCGCGTATCTGCAACAACTGGGCTACCAGACCACCCATGCGCCCATCAACTCTTTTTGCCACGCTCTGGAAGCCGTGCGAATGCCGCATCACCGGGCTACATCATCGCTCGCTAACTGACGAATTATCGAAATTGGAAACAACTTCACTACAAAACCCGCCCGTACAAGGCCCAGTATTCGGCGGCAGCGGTGGCCCAGCTGAACTTTTTGCTCTGATGCCGAAGTCGTTCTGGCATAGTCGGGTCGTTCCGGTACGTTTCCATGCCCCGCCTGAACGTGTTTACGACGGTATCGGGGGTAAAGTCTGGAAAATAAATGGCTTCGGTGCCGCCCACTTCAGGTAAGCTGCTGCTGGCCGACGAGAAAACGGGTTTGCCGAACGACATGGCCTCGGCCACCGGTAAGCCAAAACCTTCGTGCAGCGACGGAAACAAAAACGCATCGCAATGGGCGTAGAGCCACCATTTAGTGGCTTCATCGACCGGGCCGGGCAAAATCAGCCGGTCGGTTACACCCAACTGCTGCGCCTGTGCCAGTATCTGCTCACGGTAAGCTGGATTATCCGGCCCGGCCAGCACCAGTTGGTACTGCGGGAAAGCTACCAGCAAGGGCAACATGGTATGTACGTTTTTGTACGGCTGTAAAAAACCGACGAACAGCAAAAACGGACCGCCGGGCCGGAGTGATGGTTCAGCCAAAAGGGGAGATTTGTACGTTTCCGGGCGGGTAGCAGGGGTGTCGATACCGCAGTAGATTACTTCTATGGGTGTTTCGTTGGGTATAACCAATTGCTGCCGTACATCTTGGGCCACGAAAACTGAGATAGTTGTTACAGCGGCTGCGCGGTCAATGCAGCGTTGGTAGTGTTTTTTCTTGTCCTTTTTACGCTGGTTAGAGTATTGTGGCAAGGAAAGAAAATTCAGGTCAAGCACCGTATAAATTAACCGCACCTTAGCCCACATCGGCAGTATCTGTGATCCCTGATGCAGGCAGTGCCAAACATCAAACTGCCATGGACGCCACCACCGGTGCCACCACTTTGCCACGATGTAACTGACCGACGGCCCAAACACGCCGATCTGCTCGGGTGGGACCAGAAAGGTGATTTCCCAACCCGGTGGCCGTTTCCGAACCAGCTCCAGCCCCAGATGCAGACATACCTGCCCCAGACCGCTGGTCAGGTTGCTCATCCGTTCGGTGTCGACAAACAGCTTCTTAGTCATTGCCACCGAGAATGGTAAAAATAAGGTCGCTTTCGTAGCCCCGGCTCATGGCGTAGCGAATCAGTTTCTGTTTAACAACAAGCGGGTTATCATCGCGAAGAGTCCGGCGTTTTTTGTCGAGCAGATCGGTCAGGGTTTGCCGATAGTCGTCGGGCGCAATTTCGCGCATGGCCTGTTCAAGGTTATAGCCCGAAATACCGCGTTGCTTGAGGTGCTGCTGTATTTTGCGTTTCCCCCAGCCTTTGACCCGGAACTTACCCCCCGCAAAGCTTTTGGCAAACCGCTCCTCATTGAGGTAATTCTGCGTAATGAGTTCGGCAATTATTTCTTCGGCATCATCTCCCCACACTTCCCAGTCCTTCAGTCGGTCGCGCACTTCCTGCTGCGTCCGCTCCTGATAAGCGCAGAACGAAGCCGCTTTTTGCAAGGCATCTTTCAGGATTTGGGTCATGGTGCAAAAATAGGGTAAAGGAAACAAGGCACGAAAAAGGTGTAGGGTGTAAAGGGGGTTGAGGTGTAGCGAACGCGCTCCTGATCCTGTACCCTTTTACACCCTACACCTTTTACCCATTTACTCCTTTCTATCGCCAGTACGGCATTTCGGCAGGGGTAAAGAGTTGCTGCCGGTTACGCCCGTCAAGATCTGACGTAAATACTGACCGCACACCATTGCCTGTGTTATCGGTATTGGTGAAAATCAATTTCGCGCCGTTGGGCGAGAAACGCGGATCAACGTCGTTGGTTCCAGCGGGCTTGTTCTGTGTCTGGCTGTTGTTGGTCTGAATAAGCGATAAGTCGGTTAGGTCACCGGAAGTAAGATCAAAACGGAACATCCGGGCGTCGAGCTGGCGGCCCTGTTCGTTCTGGAAACCGCTTATATCAACGGTGAACACGAGCTGCTGGCCATCTACCGAAAATACCGGATTTCCTACGCGATTGGCTCTTCGGATCAGCACCGACGTAGCGGCACCGCCGTCAGCAGGATAAATGGAAATTTCGTTGTCATATATACTGGTACTGGTGGTACGGGCCACTACGCGGTTGCCCTGCGGGGTCCAGTCACAGCCAGCAAAGACCCGGCCTACGGGGGCCTGGGCCACAACCCGCAAACCCGTGCCATCTAAGCGAACGGCATACAGTCGGTTGTTGCTCGGATATAACAGTTGGGTGCCATCTGGCGACCAGGCAAAAGATAAATCAGCCGAAGATATACCACCGATGGGGACGGTCGTAACCCGATGTTTGTTACTGCCATCGGCGTTCATTATGTACAGCTGCAGGTCGGTGTCGACGTTCGAAATATAGGCAATCAGTTGCCGGTTGGGGCTGGCAATGGGTCGCCAGTTACTGCCTTCGCGGGTAAACTGTGCAACTCCACCCGTGGCATTAGCTCCGAAAATCTGAAACTGATTATTGTTACGCCGGGTAAACAGGTATGAGTAGTCAGGAAAGGCACCTGTCTTGAACGACCATACAGGCCCATTTACGGTATTCACGCCATCTTTTACGATTACCTGCCACAAATATGGCGTGTTATAATCCAGGCTGACCACGAGCGAATCGGTTCGGATGCTGGTGAACGACGACGTAGGTGTGGTGCTGCCGCCCCTGAACAAGAAGACATCGTAAGTAAGCGTATCACGGTTGGGATCAGTGGCGGTCCATTTCAGCGTCACCGTATTCGACTGGGTGGTGCTGTTGATGGCCGGAGCCACGAGCGTTGGCTGGCTGGGCGCGCGGTTCTGCGTTTTATCGTCGGTAAGCAGGATCGTCAGCAGGGGCGAGGTATCCACGCTGGCGGCTACCGTGGCCACTTCGGTACCGTAGCCGGTGAGTGATGCCTGTACTGTGTAGTTGCCCACCAGCACACTGTCGAACCGGAACGCGCCCGCTGAGTCGGTAGTTATGACACGGCCACCGGGCGTGAGCCGGATGGTGGCCCGGCGGGCGGGTTGCTGATTGGCACTGAACAGCACTCTGCCACGAATACTGGTAAGCTGAAGAGGATCAACATAAGTGTCTTCGTTGCAGCTCCAGAGACCGGTAAGGCCGGCAACGAGAAAGGTTAGATATAGAAGGTATTTCATTACTGATAATCCGAAGGGAAAAATGCTTTTTTTGGAGATGCTGTTTATTTACGGGGCGGAGTGGCTGCCGGTCTGGCTACCGGTTTGGTAGCTGCCGGCCGTGCTGCTGCTGGCCGGGCCGGTACAACAGGTTTAGCCGCTTTTGTTACAGGTCTGGCTTTTCGGCCAAAACGGCCCAGATTGATAACCAGACCAAGACTGCCCCGCAGGTAGTAATCGTTGCGGGCACCGAAGACCTTGCCGTCAATCTCATCGGTGAGCAACTGGTTCATAGAAATGGTGGAGCGGAAACCGATCGTCTGATTGGCGAGGTACTGAACACCCAAACCCCCGTTTACCTGATAGTATGTGCTGCCCCGAAACTCGGTGGGTCCGCTGCCACGCCGGGAAATAATACCGCCCCCGGCAAAGAGCAGGGGTGTCCAGCGTTGGTTAGGCAGTGGTTTGAATAGCAGATTGCCCTCCAGTGTGCCGATGTTGGTGCTGAACGCTCCCTGACTCTCCAGCGCACTAATGCCGGCGTTGAGTTGCAGACCAAACTGCGGTGTCAGGAATACGTCGGCCGACAGGCCGTAGCCTAAGCGGGGTGTTTTGCGGGCGTAGTCTCCGCTGTACTGCCACACACCCACGTAGGGCTGCAGACTCACGCGCGGGGCATCGCGCTCCCGCCGGACGCTGTATACATCGGTCTCGCTCATTACCTGTTTATCCTTCTCGTATTCGTCCATGACTCGCTTCATGCTGGCACTGGCCGTGTCGGCGGCTGCCCATAAACCGTCTTTTGCGCCTTCGATGATAAGACCATACACCGCTTTTTCAATGGCTTCGGTCACGACCATCTGCCCCGGCTCGGTGGTGGTAATGCCCGTTTCGGCTTCCAGCAGACGTTTGAAGGTTACGTAACGGAACAAACTGGCGTCGATGGTCTGCGAGAGCAGGGTCTTTGAGGTATAGATGGTTTTCAGAATCTTGCCTGATTTGGTGGCTACCGCCCGGAGATAAACCGTTACGCGGTCCTGCCGGTATTTAGTGGAACTGCCCGCACCAAAGTAGCGAACACCACCGCCCCCCGTCATGATATTGGCGTCGTATGAAACTACCCCCCCTTCCAGAATAATACCGGCAAAGAGCAGCGGAGGCAGGTTTTCACCTTCTTTGAACTGCGCTACGCTGGAGCGGACAATCTTACGCTCGTTCAGCAGGTTACTCACGTTCTCCCGCTCAATAGGTACGAACCAACCGCTTTCTTCAAGGGCTTTGAGGAGAATGTTCGTAGTTCCCTGCGTAATAGCCGTCGAGAAACCCGTTCCTACTTCTGTTTGCCTGTACTGACCCGTCAGGTCGCGGAATTTGTAAACGGCGGCTACTACTTTTTCTTTAGTAGCGGGCAGATTACGCAGGTCTGAGGTAATGGGCGTGTCTTCGCCCAGCCGGGCACGCCGGGCTTTGGTAGGCTGATGGAAATAATTGGCGCAACCGGAAGCAACCCAAATCAGACTGCCGAGCGCAAAGAAGCGGACAGCAGCGAGTACACGTAAATTCATTAGGTAGATAATAAAAATAGTACGTCAGACAGGCGACGCAGTACGCTGAAACATGAATAGTTATAGGAATGCAGACAGGATCAATAGTACGGGACGGTAATGGTGGTTTCTCCCCCCTTACCGTCTACAATACGTACCCGGATACCATCGGCTGCATTGGCAATTTCGACCTGATAATCACCAAAGCGGTAGGTACCCGGTTGCAGATTGCCTTCGCCAAACTGATTGCTGACCAACTGGCGGGTAATGCGGCTGAGGAGTTGATTCTGAATACTCTGCGAGAAATTGTCGAGTGTGCTGTTGGTTGTGGTACGCGCAGCAGCAGCTGTGCGTCGTTGGGCGGGGTCAACGGTGCGGTCCTGCGCCGTTGCTGATCCCTGAAGCCATGAGTAGTTGAACGTATTGCCGCCAAAAGCCGGGTTTACGGGTGTGTACGAGAATGATTGTGCCCGCGCACCCGCGCAGAGTGCCAACATAAAAAGAAAAGAAAGTATCGTTTTTTTCATCGTGGGTTAGTTGTTGCTGTTAGAAAATGCCGCTGCCGCTCTGATCTTCGCTCTGGAGTGATCGCTGCACTTCCTGATAATTGAGTACGTATTGATTAACAATTTCGGCGGCATTGTAGGCGTAGGCTTCAATAATGTCCTGCCGAATCTGAACGTAGTTCTGCCAGACCAATTGATCGTTCAGCGTGACCGAAATAATGGTCGTGCCAATACCGAAGGCCGGTAATTCGTCTATAGTGACGATAAAGGCGTTGATATCGAGTTCGAGTTTGGGTGTGATCTTTGCCGTCGAGTCGGCTGGGGTCAGCACGAGTGCATCCGAGCCGGCAGGGACTTTGGGCAGTTCGGCGTAGTGCCGGAAAAAGTACTCGTAAAAATCGCGGCCAATTTTGGAGCGCGTATTGTCCAGCAGCAGCGTTTCGGCACCGTCCTCGGTCAGTACGGCTTCGTTCATCGTTTCTTCGATGAGCCGCCCTTCGTCGAGGTCTGGGTCCTGCGCCCGGGCCGCGCTTCCCGCACCGAGCAGACCAATCAGCAAAAAGAGATAGAACAACCGCATATTACTGACCAATTATTCGCCCCTGCTGAACAGTAATATTTGCCCCGCCCGTCTGCTCAATCCGCAGGTTAGGAATACCGGTGCTGAGCGGATCGGTAAACAGCGACGAGTTGTCGGTATTAAAGGTATTATTGCCCGCCCCCTGCCGAAGTTCGAGCCGCCCACCGGTCTGGTTCAGGCCCTGCAGATTAGCAACGTCGCCCCCGTCCTGCGTGAGCAGAAACCGGTTGTTGCTACCGGTCAAATCAACATTGAGCTGGTTGTTGCCGCCTGCCTGGTTGATGATCAGGCCGTTGCCACTACCCGACAACACAGCGTTGAGTACGTTGCCATCGTTTTGCTGTCTGGCCTGCAATAGGTTATTGTTTCCCGATACTGTCTGAAGCGTAGCCTGGTTACTGTTGCCACTTTGCTGAAGCACAATGGCGTTAGCCGGCGAGGTTGGTCCCTGCAACTGGGTTTGGCTTTCAACCAGTACGGTTGTTAGCTTCTGACTGGGCGTGAGCGAAATGTTCCAGTACGCGTCTGTACCCGTCGGGCTGACCGCTGCGGAGGTAATCTGAGCGAAAGCACTCGTGCTGAACAGACAGGAAGCAAGTAGGAGCAGGCGGTTCATGGGCGTGGCTATTTTAAGCGGTTAAAGATACAAACTTACTGCCATACCTGCCTAATTCAGCGTAGTTAACGGCAGGTAAATTAATTAGACGGTCGATAGACAGACAATCGATAGCCACTAAAATCCTTTGCCTGGATTGGGTAAAGGCGTTTCATACCAGCAATCTGACCTGAAACGCCCCCCAAACCACTGGCTTTCATAAAGCCCGCTTTCATGATGGGATATTGACGAATAGTTCTAAAAAAAATACCCGCTATCATAGCTCAGTATGATAGCGGGTGGGGGTATTGTAGAGACGCCGGTTAGGGCGTCATACCGTTGATCTGCGTGATACTACCGACGTTCCCGTTGCCATTCTGGCTTACCGTAGCTGTGTTGCCGCCCATTGCTCCTGCGCTGATTGTCTGGTTAACGGTCAGGATGTTGCCCGTACCTGTCTGGCTAAGCATCGCCGTGTTATGAATGGCCGACGTTCCAGTTGCCGCCATCTGGGTCACCACCATACTATTGGCTGCCCCATTCTGCGTAGCAAAACTGGTTACGCCGGTCGTAAAGTCGGCATTGCTGGTGCCGGGGCCGCCAACCATATTGTAGTTGCCCGTTTGGGTCACCGTGGCTGTGTTGCTGCCTGCGCCAGTTGCTATCTGTTGTATCCCTGCTTTGTTTGCCGATCCTTCCTGGGCAATAGTAGCCAAATTTTTAGAACCAGTCTGATCAATTTCAGCGAGGTTAGGCATACCGTTACCCGTAGCGGTCAGGTTTTGGGTAATACTGGCCGTTGCCGAAGTGGATGCGCTCTGGTAAATACCCGCTTTATCGAAACTTGACCCTACACCCTGCTCAATGGAAGCATTGTTATAGTTTGCATTACTGATCTGGGAGATATAAGCCGCTCCATCGTCGCCTTTTTGCAGGATAGTACCCACATTGTAAGATGAAATATCAGATTCGGAAAGGCCACCCTGATAAACCTTGCCCAAATTGCGATCAGCACCGGCTGTTTGCGTTACCGAAGCTACATTGTACGAACTCATGCCTGAAAATGAATATTGCTCAACTTCAGCTGTGTTCTGATACCCTAACTGAGTAATGCC
Source organism: Spirosoma sp. (assembly GCA_014377625.1). GTDB lineage: Bacteria > Bacteroidota > Bacteroidia > Cytophagales > Spirosomataceae > Spirosoma. The sequence continues at coordinate 989 of JACMPG010000045.1, read as the reverse complement.
CGCCGTGTTACTCAGGCTGTTGGGCGACTGCTCGACCGTTGCCGTGTTACTGCCCGAGAGCGTGAGCGCAACGCCATCACCCTGAACAACCGAGGCTATATTACCGGCACTACTACTACCGTCCTGCTCAACCGTGGCTGTGTTGCCATCACTAAACTGACGTATGGTAGCCTGATTGCGCAGACTGGCATCCTGATTGATGCTGGCTTTGTTACCCGCTACATCAACACCCACCACCGTTGTGCTGGCAGGACCTGGCTCAAAGCCCTGAAAGACCTGAGCTACCCCGTTTAGGGCACCCCCACTTTGGGTCGTAGTGGCCGTGTTACTGGTTCCTTTCTGAATGCTTTCGCCCAGGTTTCCCTGCGTGCCGGTGCCATCCTGGTTTACGCTGGCTACGTTACTGCTGCCTACCTGATAAATGCCCGAGAAGTTGGCTACATTGGCGGTGGTGTTGATGGCTGGATTGCCACCCCGGGCTGTATTGCCCCCGCTGCCGTTGTTCTGGGAAAGCGTGGCTGAGTTAGCTCCGCTACTGGTGCCGATTTGGGTGATGTAAGCCCGGTTGAAGGTTGAACCGCCGTCCTGCGTGACGGTGGCCGTGTGGCCCGTGCCGCTTTGGTTGGTGATGCCGGTATTGCTAACGGTATTAGCCACGGTACCCACCTGACTGACGGTAGCCGTCAGGCTGGAACCATTCTGGATGGTTGAGCCGGTGTTGTTGGTTCCGTTCTGGCTGACGGTGCCCACGTTCTGAGCGAATCCGGCGGTAGCCAGCAACGACAGTAGGGCGGGTAATAGCAAACGTTTCATGAGAGATAAATTTCGGTAAAAGTAATAAAAATCAAACATATTAAAATGTATACTCATAAACGCAGAAGTTTACTGAGCGGTAGGCGGTTTTATAGTGGTAACCCCCGGCTGAAAGACAGTTGGGGGAATTTTTTGTAACCTCTATAAACGCAAACTACCCGATTGGTTAGTATCGG
>JACMPG010000369.1 GCA_014377625.1 Spirosoma sp. | reverse complement strand
GGTCAGGTCGGTTACTTTGGGTACCGTATCTTTTTCACGGTCGCGGACGTGAATAGCGGGCCAGCCGAAGACGCCCACTACCGTACCTTTTTTAGTATGCAGATTGACCCGCATAGAGGGCGCGATGAGTGCATCAGAACCCCCGTTACGCCGAACGTAGATATACCCGTTGTCGTCGATGTAGTTGACGAACCAGGAAATCTCATCGGAATGGGCTTCGATCACGACGCTATACTCTTTGCCCGGCCCTACCACCGCCACGGCAGTACCGTATGTGTCCACGATGTATTCGTCAGAATACGGCTTGAGGTAATCCAGCCAAATCTGCTGTCCCGACGATTCAAAACCCGTCGGCGATGCGTTATTGAGGTACTTGTACAGGAATTCTTTACTCTGCTCGTTCATGGTATTCAATTAGTGAAGAGTGTCAAATTAACAAAAAACGGCTGACACTTTCAGATGCCAGCCGTTTTTACCCAATCCGCTAACGCGAACGACCTCAAAAGGCTACCCGGTAGCTCAGAATGGGTAGTAGACCCGTCTGGTAGCCCGTGCGGGTAGTGCCTGTCTGCGGATCAAAATACTGGCCAAATACATTCTGCCGGTTTGTTACGTTCTGAATATCGAGCGAGATTGTATGGGTGGTATGGAGTCGGTTTTTCTTCCAGCTAAGCCGGATGTCGGTGCGGAAATAGTTGGGTAGCTGAAGCGTATACGCAAGGTCATCGTAGCGAATGGTTTCGCCCCGTAGCTGCGACGTTTGTAGGTCAATAGGCGTTTCGCGATAGCCGCCATAATACAATAACTTGATATTCAGACCAACGGTACCGTTTTTAAGCATCCCCCGGCTACCCGTCGTGATTTCTTTACCCGCCAGAAAACTGGTAGCGTGTCGCCCGTCGAAACGGCTATTTCGCCAAACCTGGTCCGACCCACGATACTCCGACCGATACAGCGACGACGACAGCAGAAAATACACGCCATTGTGCAGGAACTGCTCCAGTGTCAGCTCAAGCCCATAGTTACGGCCTGTGCCGGTGCTGGCCAGCCGCTGCGTCGTCAGCCCGTCAAAGTAATTGATGAGTGCAAATGAGTTTGCGGTGTCTGCGCTGACGGGGATGTTGAACAGCGACTGATAATACGTTTCGACCTTCAGGCGCAGATTGTCACTTAGCCGACGGTCGTAGGCCAGCACGATATGGTGCGCACGCGTAAAGCCGAGACTCTGGTTCGACGGCCCGGTTACGTCGCCAGTGGCCCTGCTGGCAAACAGCACCGCCGGGTTCTGCGTCTGGCTGTGCAGGCCGTAGCCCAGACTCAGCGCCTGCCCCGGCCTCAATGCCCAGCGTACCGAGCCGCGTGGCTCAATGGCATCAGTACCGTTCAAAAACAACCTCAGGTAGTGCAAACCGGCGTTCAGCGTCACCTGCTCCGACACGCGGTAGTTCAACTGGGTAAAGGCCTGGAGGGTATTGGTAGTCTGTTGTGGTACCTGCAGGCTGGTAATCACCCGCTGCTGTTCGGCATCCCACTCGTTCCGGGCCAGCTTGTAGCTGATCTGCGTCCCAACCAGTCCGGCCCGAATCGTGCTGAGGGCACCGGGTTTGTAGGTCAGTGTAGTTGACGCAATGGCTTTTTGGATGGTGTATTGTTCCTTGTCGCGTGGTTCAGGTGTATAGCGGTCGGTGAGGTAGTTACTTTGGTAACTGTTCTGGTAACCAGACCCCGATACCACTGTTTTCAAGAACGCCCGCTTCCCCAGATTGATGGAGTACGTAGCCCCCACCGCGCCCGTATTGGCCGAAAACCGTTCGTCATAGCGGTCAAACGCGCTGGTCCAGGTGGTCGAGTCTCGTACAGCGTCGGCGTTTTGGCTGCTCAGCCCACCAAACCCGAAGAGCGTAAACGTACCGACTTTGGTGGTGGGCAGATAGACGTTGAATGAGAAATCCTGAAAGATCGTCACCGCCGAACCAATATCTACACCGATACGGCTCAACAGGCCAAGCGTTGAATAACGATAATTGAACAGATAGGACCCTTTGTAGCGTTTTGAAAACGGCCCCTCGCTCGACAGGTCTACTCCCAGCACGCCAACCTGTACGGTATGCTCAGCCTTCTGGTTATTGCCCCGGCGTAGTCGCAAATCGAAAACCCCCGACAGGGCGTTGCCGTATTCGGCGGGGAAAGCACCGGTCATAAAGTCAGAGTTGGCCAGTAACTGTGCACTCAGAATCGAGATACCTCCCGCAGCCGTACCCACGTTGGCAAAGTGGTTGGGGTTGGGAATTTCGACTCCTTCCATCCGCCACAACAGGCCATTGGGCGAATTGCCCCGGATTACAATGATGTTGTTACCATCACTGGCCCCCACCACACCCGCATAGGCGGTAGCCATGCGGGCGGGGTCATTCACAGCCGCAGCAAACCGCTGCGTTTCTTCTACCGAAAATGTTCGGGCCGATACCGCAGCCATTTCATTGAGGGGTTTGTCCTTCTCGACGGTTGGTTTTACGGTTATTTCTGATAACTGACGGATGGCTTCTTCGAGCGAAATGGTCAGTACGAGTTCTTTGCCAGCATCGACCACAATGTTCGACAGGATGGCGTCTTTGTAGCCTACGAATGAAATTCGGAGTGTTTGCCTCCCTACCCGAACCCTGTCCAGCCGAAACGAGCCGTCGGTATCGGTGAGTGTACCCTGAACGGGCGTAGCGGATACGAGGGCGACCGTTGCACCGGGAATGGGCGTTTGCAGGCTTTGGTCGATTACCGTGCCGCGTACGGTTTGCGTGAGTGTTTGAGCAAACGGGGTAACGGGCAGCAGCACAGCAATCAGCAGCATTGAACGAAAGGAAGTGAGCATAGTTCTGGCAGATGTTTGACCTATGACCAACCACGCTGCCGTATCCCCTATTACCTCTTATATTTTTTGCAGTGCGTACCGTAACCCGGCCTCCCAGCCAATCCAACCCGTCCAGAGGTCGCGGTTATTGCCGGGCGTATCCGGCGAAACAACCAAGGCCGGGAGCGACTGATTAAGGAGTGGGTTCAGCAGAGCGTTATCGGAATAATAAGCGTTCAGCGTTGGCCCCACCGATAAGCCCACCCGCCCGCCAAATCGCTTCATGACCACGGGCGACAGACGCAGCAACAGATTGGTATTGTCGATGCCTCTGGTAGTGGGGTTGAGTTGATGCATTATGGCTTCCAGTGCCAGCGACCAGCCCCGCCGGTCGGTGGTGGTGGTGCCGAGTCCGTAGCCAAAACTCCATATATCTTTGCCCGGATTCAGGCCCGCCGTGAAGATGTTATAAAACGAGCGGACGCCCGTGCGGAAGGTGGCGTTGGCTGTCGTCACTTCATTGGTTGAAATAGCTGCGTTCCGATAGCCATTTTCGTGTACATAGCTAAAAAAGCCGATGGGTGCCGATTCTGACGAGCGGGCTACGTTGATAAACCCGAGCTGATGCCCTTTTCTGACGTGGCCCGCCACATTGATAAACCCACTCACCTGCCAGCCTGACAGTGGACCCCGAACAATGTTGGTAAACCCGGCCAGCTGCACCCCCCGAACGCTGTCGCCGACGATGTTGGCAAATCCAGCCGCCTGAAAACCTGTTGTCGTTTTCAGATTGGCATTCAGGAATCCGGCCAGCTGCACACCCTGTACTTCCCCCTGAATCGTATTCAGAAATCCGGCCAGCTGCACACCCTGCACCCGGCCCCCAACCACATTTGTAAAGCCTGCCAGCTGTACACCCTGCGTGTTTCCACCAGCGAGGTTGCCAAATCCTGCTGCCTGGAAGCCGTACACCTCATCATGCACCATATTCAGAAACCCGCCAAGTTCCATTTTTCGAACACCCAAAGAGTATCCAGCGAGAATATTGATTGAATAATCATTGATGATGCGCCCACCCAGCAGACGGTTGCTACCGATACCCGGTACGAAGGAAACCTGCCATGTCCGGTACAGGGTGTCACGGTCGAGGTTGATGTTTGTGATGAGTTGTTTGGTCGATAACGCCCAGCGGCCCACTCTCTGGCGGCTACGTTCCAGCAATGACGACGGCATCGGTACAACCATCGAATCGACAGAGGCCAACAGAACCGGACGGTCGCTTAGTGCAGTCAGCGTGGCCGTGTCAATGGGTAGTAGTTTGACATCCAGGGGGTCGATAACTGACGGCTGCGCTGTAATTCGGCTGGGTACGACCGTCAGGTAGATGGGCTGGGGCTGCGACCGGCGCGTAGAAACCGTGAGTGACTGGTTTTGGTAGTCCTGCCGCCTGACCTCAAGCCGTACGAGCGACAAACTGGCGGGCAGTTTCAATCGGTAATACCCGTAATCGTTCGAGTTGACCGACCGCAATGAGGTTCGCTCGAAAATACTGGCAGCTCCAATGCGTTCGCTGGTTTCCCTGTCGATGACGTAGCCGTCCAGAACAAAACTTTTTGGCTGTTCGGGTTCGTTGGTCTGAAGCAAAATAACGTGATTGCCCCGCGCCCGCACTCGGATGCCGTTGCCAAGCAATTGCGCCAGCACTTCACGAACCGGTCGACTGGCAACCCGCAGCGTAACGGGCTGACGTTGCTGAAGCAGAGCCGGATTGTAGGAGAAACTAAACTGCCCGGCCCGGCTTATGGCCGTAAGTGCCTGTTCAAGCGGTTCATTGCTGATGTTGAGCGTAATCAGCCGGTTGAGGGGCGATACCGATTGCGCCCGTAGCGAAGTGGTCAGGCAAAACAGGCAAACAAGAATGCGAAATGAAGTCATAGTGAATGGAAGAATACGTTTGGCCAATGACCGGCAACCGGGCCTCTTCCCCTATGCCAGCCTGACTTAAAAGCCACAGCCGGTACCCGTCAGCACCCGGACGCTGCCTTCGCGCCGGACCGTAAGGGTCAGGCTTTCCGATACAACACCCAGCACCGCATCGATGGGTTCATTGTGAAATTCGGTCGTTAGCCGACATTTTCCAAGTGCCGGATTGGCCAGCCGGATGTCGGTACCGTACACCTCACGCAGGGTTTGCACCAGTTCGGTCAGTGGGGTATTTACGAACGAGAGCCGACCGGTCTGGTAGGCAAGCTGATTTATGTTGAGCGGCACTATCCGGCGGAGGGTATCCATCCTGGCGAGATAGGTAGCCTGCTGATTCGGGATCAGCACTACCGCCTGCCGGGACGTTGAGAACTGCACCCGGCCCGTCGTTACCGCTACCCGGACGCTATCGCCCCGTGCCCGCACGTTGAACGACGTCCCCAGCACCCGGACTGACGCGGCTCCGGCCCGTACGCTGAACGGATGCGCGGCATCGTGCGCTACCTCAAAGAAAGCTTCGCCCCGCAACACAACGGTGCGGCTGCTATCGGCAAAACGAGCCGGATACGTCAGTCGGCTGTTTCGGTTGAGTAGCACCCGCGAGCCGTCGGGCAGGATTAGTCGTTGCGTGGTGGTAGTGGTAGTGGCCGATAGCAACGCAACGGCGGGCTGCCCGGTACCGGGCCGTGTCCATTGCCAGATTGTTACTCCGGTCAGCACAGCCAGCACCAGCACGGCGGCTATTTGCTTGTAGGTAAACCAGTTGATCCGCTTATCTGCTACTGGCATTGGCCGAACGACCGGCCCGGTAACGGGCGATGCCGGACGGTGCATCTGCGTGCGCACCCGTTGCCAGGCAGCATCGGTATCAATGGGTTTTTGCAGGGTTCCAGCCAGGGTCCAGACGCGGGATAACTTATCAAACTCACGCTGGTTGACGGGGTCAGTTAACCAGCGACGCACCTGTTCAACCTCGGCGGGGGAGGCTTCCCGGGCCAGAAATCTGACCAGCAGTACGTCGTCGATAGGTAGTTGCGGTTCAGTTGCCATTATGCCCAGGCCCCTTCGGCCAGCAAAAGTAAAAGTGGTAGATAATCACTCAGTTCGGTGCGGAGAATGCGCAGTGCCTTGCCAACCTGGTTTTCAACCGTTTTGACGGCTACACCCAGCCGGTCGGCAATTTCTTTGTGCGAAAGCTCTTCAAATCGGCTCAGTTCAAACGCCTTCCGGCACTGCTCCGGTAACTGACCAATGGCCCGCTGAAGTCGGGCGCTGAGCTCGGCGGTCAGCAGCGGTTGCGCCGGACTGGCGGCATCGGTATAAAGTTCGGCAGCGACCTGCTCACGGTGTCCTGCCCGCATTGACTGCTGGTTGAGCCGGTTGAGACAGCGGTTATGAACGGCCCGGTACAGGTAGGCCTTTAGCGAAGTAGTAATCAGCAGCGATTCGCGCCGTTCCCAAATGGTTAGAAACACGCCTTGCACAACCTCTTCGGCTTCGTCGGCATCACCCAGCATTGGACCGGCATACCCACACAGGGGGGCGTAGAATTGACGGAATACCCGCTCAAACATCGCTTCGTTGCCAATGCGAATTTCGCCAATCAGAATCTCATCTGGAGTGGTCTGCACAAAGGAAGCCGTTTTTGTCAACGGAGTGATGGGTTAGGCTGTTTTTGTCGTAAGACTGCCCAGCCGGCCCTTACCCCTACGCAAAGGTGAACTCTTTTTTCACGCTCTGCTCAGACAACTTCCTGAGCGGTTGTGTTTAGCAGCATCAGAACCCGATCCGTTCGCGGGTTTGCTCCACGCCGATGGAACGCAGCAACTCCAGCGCGATGCGGTCGTCGTATTTGCGTTTCCAGTAATCGGCTTCGAGCCGGAGCTTGTCTATTTCAAGTTGCTGTTTTTCGATGGTCAGCCGCAGGGTTTCGCGGTCGCGTTCGGTCTCATCATCGGGCTGGATGACCTGTACCATCAGGGCATCGTCGGTGAGGAGCGCCACGGGC
>JACMPG010000044.1 GCA_014377625.1 Spirosoma sp. | reverse complement strand
GGATATCAGCTTACCTACCGGAAGTGACCTCTACGGCGATGCCGCTTACATAAATCAGGAAATAAAACTTTTATTGCTTGATTTTGAAGGAGTTACTCTGAAAGCGGCTACGAAGAAAAACACGCTGATTCGCAATACGTGAGCTGAAGAACTGGAGAATCGGTACTACCGGAAGCGGATTGAAAACACGTTTGCGGATATGACGGCCAAGTTTCCCAGAAAGATTCACGCCGTAACAGCAAAGGGTTTTCTACTCAAGATATTGTGTTTCATCATCATGCTTATCCTTGACAAACAGTTCTGAGTACTACGCAACTTACATTAATTATTTAATTTTTCTGTCATTCCGACGAAGGAGGAATCTCTATGTAGAGTAGCGTGTGGCTACGTTGAGATTCCTCCTTCGTCGGAATGACAGAAAATATGGAATGACAAAATACGATTACGTCACCGTTGTGAGTCGCTCATGTACCGTCGTGATTACCGCATCTTTTACACCCGCACGCAGGTTCGTTCTCATACCGATTCAACGTTGAGTTTCTTACTTACAAATATGGTAGATTATCAATTTGAAGTCAAGTTTATCAGCTTTGCAGTAGCGTAGTTATTAGCTTGTTTCGGAACGACCGACCTGCCTATTTTGTAGGAAGGAAAATCAATACGCTCACCTTTCAACATGGCAAAACATAAAAATACAACCCAAAAAGGCCCCGACGTTATCCTGATCGGCGCGGGCATTATGAGCGCGACCCTCGGCGTGATGCTCAAAGAACTCCAGCCTGACCTTACCATCGACATCTACGAACGGCTCGACCGCGCTGCCGCCGAAAGCTCCGACGCCTGGAATAACGCTGGTACGGGGCACTCGGCCTTCTGCGAACTCAACTACACGCCAGAGCGCGAAGACGGTACCATCGACATTGGCAAGGCCGTAAAAATTGCGGAATCGTTCGAGCAGTCCAAACAGTTCTGGTCGTATCTGGTACAGCAAGGATTTCTGAGCGATACACCCAATTTCATCCGCTCCATTCCGCATATGAGCTTTGTGTGGGAGCATGACAACGTCGATTTCCTGCGTAAACGCTACGATACCCTCCAGCAGAATTACCTTTTCCACGGGATGCATTACTCTGAAGACCCGGCGCAACTGGCCGACTGGATACCGCTCGTAATGCGTGGCCGCGACCCTGACCAGCCCGTGGCCGCAACGAAAATGAACATCGGCACCGACGTAAACTTTGGCGCACTGACCCGCTGCATGTTTACGCAGTTACAGAAAATGGATGGTGTTACCATGCATTTCGGTTACGATGTTCGTGATCTATGGCGATCCAAAACGCTGGGTGGCTGGAAGGTAAAAGTGGAGAATAAGAACGATGGCCACACCAGTGAGGTGCAAACCGATTTCGTGTTCATCGGCGCGGGTGGCGGTTCATTGCGTCTCCTCGAAAAGTCCGATATTCCCGAAAGCAGGGGGTTTGGGGGCTTTCCCGTCAGCGGACAGTGGCTCAAATGCCTGAACCGCAACATTATTGAACAGCACGCGGCCAAAGTGTACGGCAAGGCATCGGTGGGCGCGCCCCCTATGTCAGTACCCCACCTGGACACACGCATGATTGACGGAAAGAAAGAGTTACTCTTTGGTCCCTACGCCGGTTTTTCGACTAAATTCCTGAAAAGCGGCTCGTACCTCGATTTGCCGAAGTCGATTCAGCTGAGCAACATGGCCCCTATGCTCATGGCCGGTTTACATAATATTTCGCTCACCAAGTACCTGATTCAGCAGGTGCTGCAATCGCCCAACGACCGGATGTCAGCCCTGCGTGAGTATTACCCGGATGCTAAACTCGAAGACTGGGAACTGGAAATTGCCGGACAGCGAGTACAGGTCATCAAAAAAGACGAAGATGAGGGCGGGGTACTTGAATTTGGCACCGAAGTGGTGAGTGCTACCGACGGCAGTATTGCCGCCTTGCTCGGTGCATCGCCCGGTGCGTCAACCGCCGTATCGATCATGCTGACCCTGCTCAAAACCTGCTTCGCCAATAAAGTTGCCACCGACGAATGGCAGCAGAAACTGAAAGAGATGATACCGAGTTACGGCCAAACGCTGGCCAATAATCCCGAACTTGGCCACCGGCTCCGTCGCCAAACGAGCGAAGTACTGGGACTGACGCTGGAGGAGCAGACTTCCGAAGTAACGCGGTAAACATGTTGTCTGACGCCCAGGACGTAACAGTTCCGGGTCTTTTGTTATCTTGTGCCACGATGTCGTCCGTCGCGGCATTTTTTTTAGCCCTTTCTGATTTATCTCCATGAAAAAATTTGTACCCACCCTTTACGTACTGATTTGGTTGACGTTACCCGCCCTTGCCCAGGACCGGCTTACGGGTAAAACCTTTGCCACCCGTGCCGTAGTTATGGCTCAGCATGGCATGGCCTGCACCTCGCACCCGCTCTCTACGCAGGCCGCCATCGCCGTGTTGCGGTCAGGGGGGAACGCGATTGATGCCGCCATTGCCGCCAACGCTATGGAGGGGCTGGTAGAACCCGACATGAACGGCATTGGGGGTGATCTGTTCGCGATTGTCTGGGATGCCAAAACAAAAAAACTGTACGGCCTGAACGCATCCGGGCGGTCGCCGTATTCGCTCACGCTGGCCGAATTTCAGAAACGCGGGCTAACGCACATTCCGAGCGACGGACCACTGCCGGTGTCCACACCGGGCTGCGTAGATGGCTGGTTTACGCTGCACAAGCGGTTCGGCAAAAAGCCCATGACCGAGATTTTGAGCCACGCCATCCGTTACGCCCGCGAGGGGTTTCCGGTACATGACGAAGCCGCGTTTTACTGGTCATCGATGATTGCGCGGTTTAACAAATACCCGAACGTCATGGACACCTACGCGCCCACTGGAGCCGCACCCAAACGGGGTGAAATCTTTAAAAACCCGGCTCTGGCCAATACGCTGGAGAAAATTGCAACGGGTGGCCGCGATGCGTTTTACAAAGGCGACATTGCCCGCACTATCGACGGGTTTATGAAGAAAAACGGCGGCTTTCTTAGCGCAAAAGACCTCGCCGACCATACCTCCGACTGGGTAGAACCCGTCTCGACGAACTACCGGGGCTACGACGTATGGGAGTTGCCGCCTAACAGCCAGGGTATTGCGGCCCTGCAAATGCTGAATCTGCTCGAAGGCTACGATTTCTCGAAGATTCCCTGGGGCAGTGCCGAACACATTCACAAATTCGTAGAAGCTAAAAAAATCGCCTTTGAAGACCGCGCCAAATACTACGCCGACCCGGCCTTTGCCAAAATCCCCGTGGCCGAACTCATCAGCAAGCCCTACGCCACCGAACGGCGCAAACTCATCAACGATAATCGGGCCGCCAGTCGCGTGGAGGCCGGAAATCCCGCGTTGAAAGATGGCGACACCATTTACCTGACCGTTGCCGACGATGAAGGCAACATGGTCTCGCTAATCCAGAGCAACTACCGGGGCTTCGGCTCCGGCATGGTGCCAGACGGGCTGGGCTTCATGCTTCAGGACCGGGGCGAGTTGTACAGCCTGACCGACGGGCAAAACAACACGTTTGCACCCCACAAACGCCCGTTTCAGACTATCATTCCGGCGTTCGTGACCAAAGATGGGCAACCGTTTATGACCCTCGGCGTCATGGGCGGGGCGTTTCAGCCGATGGGTCACGTCCAGATCATCATGAACATGATCGACTACGGCATGAATCCTCAGGAAGCCGGCGACGCCCCCCGCATCGACCACGAAGGCTCCTCCGAACCCACCGGCGAGCGTATGATCGACTCCGGCCAGATTAAACTCGAATCGGGCTATTCCTACGAAACCATCCGCGACCTCATGCGCATGGGCCACCGCGTGGGCTACGGGCTCGGTGGCTACGGGGGCTATCAGGCCATTATGTACGATGCCAAGAATAAAGTCTATCATGGTGCCACCGAATCCAGAAAAGACGGGCAGGCAGCAGGATTTTAAGGCACTTTTAGGAGAAAACAGGCATGGGCTACACCATTAAAGATACACGTCACCTCAAGAATATCCTGCGGGCTGACTTTATATTAGGCGGGTTGACTGCTTTTACTGGCCTTGTATTTTTTCGTCCGTTAGAAGGGTTCTTAGGCTTGTCGCAGCCATTCATCATTCTCGTTCCGCTTGCAAACATCCTTTACGCAACGGCTGCGTTTACACTGGCTACTGCTCAGCGAAACCCGTCCATCCCCTTGCTTCGACTACTGATTGGAGCGAACTGGTTTTGGACACTACTTAGTGTTGCTTTGCTGTACGTTCATTATACCAACGTAACAACGTTTGGGCTTACTACCCTGCTTTTTCAGATAGTTATTGTTGGTACACTTGCCTATCTGGAAGGAAATCAGCTTGAGAAAATGGCGTAACAAAGTCACCTTGTCAAGCCTGTGAGAGCCAGCCAAAAAGAAGATCGAGTAGAATGTAGCTCAAACCCGGATCATAAAACTGCAACGCTACACCCGTCAGTGTTCCTTTCCGTAAGTCATTTCGCCCGCGTTGATGGCCACCGTCAGCCGGTTGCCCGCGGGCGGAATGGGGCAGGAATACCCATCGCTATACGCACAGTATGGGTTATACGCTTTGTTGAAATCGAGCAACAGTTTGCCCTCGCGGATGCTGCCCAGCCGAAGATCGAGGTAGCGGCCCCCGCCGTAAGTTTCTCCGCCCGACGTAGCATCTTTAATCGGCAGAAACAGATAATCCCGGTACTTCGGGTTACTCGCCAGTCGCAAACTACGAAACACGGTTAGTTGACACGGCTGCCCATTGAGCGTAAACGACAGCGTTGCATACGACACATACGGACTGGTTTTGCCACTATACGTCGGCATGTCGAACGGCTCGGCGTTAAGAGTCCGCTGCGCCGTAGCGATAACACGGTAGGCCGAGTCAGGCGCAAAAAACCGCAGAGCCGCCACATCAGCTTCATTCTTTAGCGGGCCATTGCCCGGCTTCAAAAAATCAGCCCTGTACGCATCCCGATGTCGCTCAATCGAATCAGTATAGGCCATCTGCCCAAAGGCTGTAGAGGAAAGGAACAGGAAAAGAGTTAGGAGACGCATAGGAAGATCTCAATTAATAATCACGTCAGACAGCCCCGGTCTGACGTATAAATTCATCGAATAATACGACTTGCTCAAATCCGTTTGCTTTTAGGTGGTCGTGCAACGGTACATCTCGCGTGATAAGCGATTAACTAAATTGCATAGCCAACGCAACGTATAATGAATCTTTTGGATCGACGGGATCGCATAAGATAGCAGCCTGATTTTTGAATTCTGGGCGAATCAGAAAATCCGGAATAATAGTCAGGCGAGAGAACAGCAATAGCGCAAACTCTTCAAAATCAGCCGGATTACCTTTGACCTTTTTGAGAAAGACACTGCGATACTTTTCCAGTTCGATCAAGGCAAAATCAGGTGTGCTAAACTGATACTGCCCAAACAGCCGTTCATAAAAGGGCTTGCGGCTAATCAGGCCACTGAATAGGACGTTCACATCAATGACGTAGGCGTTCACGAGTGATTACGCTGGTAAGTTTCCCAAGCTTCCTGACGGGCCGTTTCAAGTTCGCCGTCCCAGTCTATGCCACTATCGGTAATCAACTTATCCAGCCGCTCGGCCAGTAGCTGAAGTCGCAATGCCTGGGTCTGCTTTTGCAGGAATTCCTCGATTGCCCGCTGCCCCATCGCCAGAATGAGATCTTCCGCAACAGGAATTTGTACGACTGTCATAGCTTCGTTGATTATGATTGACGTGAAGATACGAAAAGGACAGGCTGATTTGCACTGGAATTCCTGAGCGAAAAGACGATGAAAACTTTCCACGTCTGACGAGTTGTTACGTAATCAGCTGACTGATACTCCTATGGAAACTCTACGCCTGCACGATGTCGTGGCCCTCACGCAACCCCTCCCCGAACACAACCTGCGCCGGGGCGACGTAGATACCGTCCTCGACATTGGTCCAAACAACCAGTATTTGCTGGAATTCGCTGACCGAAACGGCATCCATTACGCTACGCCGACGGTTAATGCCGAAGGGTTGATGCGGGTATATTTGAACGCCGACATGGTCGGGTAAAATCAAAAATCAAATGAGTTTAGTAAAGCCAGTTATCACCCGTATGGACCCCGAAATGCAGGCGAAGTTAGCGAGCCTTCTTCAACCCCTTTTCGGTCCAAACAGTCTCCGCGATTATGTTGATCGGTCTTTTGATGACTCCCTACATCTGACCAAAGAGGAAAGCGACTATCTATGTGAACAGGCCACCGACAAAGAGCTTGATTTGTTGGTTACGTTTGAGAAAACGTTCGCTCAAAAACGCCAATCGGTACTGGTGAGGAACAAATACAATAAGCAGTTTTTGAAATCAAAATAGTTGGTTATCAACAAGATGAGACGAGTTCGCCATCAGTTTTCAGACTTTCGATATACAGTTCAATTGCTTCCTTCGCGTTGGCGATACACTCGTCAACACTTTCCCCGTAGGTGATACAACCGGGCAGCGTAGGCACCGTAACCGTAAAGCCGCCTTCCTGTTCAGGCGTTAGCAGGATACAGTGGTTGTATACTATCATCAGAACATGGACCGCTTTTGGATATATCCATTTTTGACATGAATATAGTCCAGTGTACTGATTTTGTATTTTCCATCTGGGGCGGGTTGGTTATCTACGGTCACCGGGTCACCCTCGTTAAGAAAATTACCTTGCCACAATGGTACACAGATATGTATCGTTATCTGCCCTTTATCGGTCGTACAGTCGTATGGTCGCGTCTTTTGGATAGTATTTGTGTTCGTAGCCAAACCCGCTTTGGCTGGACTCTCATATTTAGCATTCAAATAGCCCGCTACGTTCAAATCCGGGATGCGGTTCTGGTTGGCCAGAATGAAGAAGTCGGTTGAGCCATCCAGTTTCAACGCGAGAATGCCTTCGTCAAAAAAAGCGTGATTGTACAGCTTGGCAGATTTCTCGTACTTGATGAGAATTGAACTGGCGCGGTTCAGCAACTCCCACTTCCCGAACTGAACGTCGCCGTTTTCCGAGATCACTACCTCCCCGTCGGCCTTGAAGATCAGCTTCATCCGCTTCGAATCGTCGCCGGTCACTACCCAGGGTTCGTTGAGCAACAGAGCCAGCTTATCGAGCTTCTGCGAGTAGGACAGAATCTTCGGCAGAATGCTTTCGAGGTAGTGGGTCATAATGAATCCGGTGCGTTGACTGCTGCACTTATTGCTGATTAACTATTGCTTATAAATACTCCCGGCCATGTCAAACACAGTCGGGAGCAGTAAACCTGATTTAAAATCGGTTTGTCAATCAATATTTTTCCTAACAGTCAACTCCTTTGGCAGACCGTACTTCCGTATCTGCTCCTCTGCTAACCGATTCTTCTCCGGGAACAGAATGCGACCACCAAAAATCCGATCCAATTCAGGATTTTTGGTAACGACAACATCCTTCAACGAAATCAGTTTTCCTTCAATTGTAGCTTTCATGAATGAAATATACGTTTCTATCGTCTATACACTACAAAAGCATAGTAATTTATATTTCGTTCAAATAAGCTCCATGATCCGTCTTTCAGTAGGCCATGTATTACGTAGTTCTCGACCAATTCATCATAGGATCGACTAAGGCTCATCTGATACTCTCGAATCCGGCTTTTTGTACTGCCTTCCGCATAGACCGCTACAGTTGGATAAGCATTAAGAAACTTTAGCACAGACAGGGCTACCGTTCTCAGTACTTTGTCCTTATCCCCATTTTTGGAGTCGATTGTGTCACTTACTTCTCCGGTCTCATCATCTACATCACCGAACCCTATATTATATATCTCCTTCATACTCAAGGATGGTAGGTTGGGCCGATCAACTAATTCTTCAAATTGAATCACCTTCTTGATTGTTCGCTCAGGACTTGTGCTTTCAAAAAAATAAATTCTTTGGGTACTATCTGTTTGTAGCTTGTAAGCTTCTTGAATCATGGAAATAGTATTTTGTGTTAGATTAGTGTTTACTTAATAGTAAACCCCGACCGCTAACCAGCAGCCGGGGTAATAAGTCAGTTGTATATGGCATCTCAACTCCCACACGCTTCGCAACCTTCGGGGTCGTCGAGCGAGCAGGTCATGGCGGCATATTGCTGCTCCAGTTCCGTCACCATCGGGACGGGGGCGGGCTGGGCGTTGGTGGCGTGGTCTTTGGCGTACTGCACGTAGTCTAACGGTTTCTCGACGGCGATGGTCTCGGCCATGACCGGTTCCAGTTGCGGCTCAGCCTGGGGCTGCACTACGGTGAACTTCACGGCGTCGGCAGCGGCTTTGGTGCGGAGGTAGTACATGCCCGTTTTCAGGCCCGCTTTCCAGGCGTAGAAGTGCATACTGGTCAGCTTGCCGAAGTTCGAGTCCTGAATGTGGATGTTCAGCGACTGCGACTGGCAGATGAACGCCCCCCGGTCAGCGGCCATGTCGATGATATGCTTCTGCTTGATCTCCCAAACCGTTTTGTAGAGGTCTTTGATGTTTTGCGGAATGTTCGGGATGGCCTGCACCGAGCCGTTGGCCAGAATCAGGTTGTTCTTCATGGCGTCGTTCCACAGGCCCAGCTTCACGAGGTCTTTGAGCAGGTGCTTGTTCACCACCACAAACTCGCCCGACAAGACGCGTCGGGTATAAATGTTGCTCGTGTACGGCTCGAAACACTCGTTGTTGCCCAGAATCTGCGAGGTCGATGCGGTCGGCATGGGAGCCAGCAGCAGCGAGTTCCGAACGCCGTGCTCTACTACGTCTTTGCGCAGCGTTTCCCAATCCCAGCGGTTGGATTTGGGTTTCACGCCCCACATATCGAACTGGAAAATGCCTTCCGAAATGGGCGAGCCTTTCCAGGTTTCGTAGGGGCCGGATTCCTTCGCCTGCTCCATCGAGGAGGTCATGGCTCCGTAGTAGATTGTCTCAAAAATGTCTTCGTTCAGCCGCCGGGCCTCGTCCGATTCGAATGGCATCCGCAGCATAATGAACGCATCGGCCAGACCCTGCACCCCGATACCGATGGGCCGGTGGCGCATGTTGCTCCGGCGGGCTTCTTCAACGGGGTAATAGTTGACGTCGATGATCTTGTTCAGGTTGCGCGTGGCCGTTCTCGTCACCTCATACAGCTTCTGATGGTCGAAGCGCAGAATACCGTCGGGGTCGCGCTTAATGAACTTGGGCAGAGCAATGGACGCGAGGTTACAGACCGCTATTTCGTCGGGCGCGGTGTATTCGATGATCTCGGTGCAGAGGTTACTCGATTTGATGGTACCGAGGTTTTTCTGGTTCGATTTCCGGTTGGCCGCATCCTTAAACAGCATGTACGGCGTACCCGTCTCGGTCTGCGATTCCAGGATTTTGTACCACAGTTCCTGCGCCTTTATCGTGTGGCGGGCGCGGCCTTCGCGCTCGTAGCGGGTGTACAGCGTTTCGAACTCCTCGCTGTGGCAATCGGCCAGGCCGGGGCATTCGTGCGGGCAAAACAGCGACCATACGTCGTTATCTTCCACGCGCTTCATGAACAGATCGGGCGTCCAGAGGGCGTAGAACAGGTCGCGAGCACGGCCTTCTTCCTTGCCGGAGTTCTTTTTCAGGTCCAGGAAGTCGAAAATATCGGCGTGCCAGGGTTCCAGATAAATGGCGAACGAGCCTTTACGCTTGCCGCCCCCCTGATCTACGTAGCGGGCGGTGTCGTTAAACACGCGCAACATTGGCACAATGCCGTTACTGGTGCCGTTGGTACCTTTGATATACGTTCCCGTGGCCCGCACGTTGTGGATGCTCAGACCAATGCCCCCCGCCGACTGCGAGATTTTGGCGGTCTGTTTCAGCGTGTCATAAATCCCGTCGATGCTGTCGTCTTTCATCGTCAGCAGAAAGCAACTCGACATCTGCGGCTTGGGCGTACCGGCGTTGAAGAGCGTGGGCGTAGCGTGGGTGAACCACTTTTCGGACAGCAGGTTATACGTCTCGATAGCCGCGTCGATATCTTCCATATGGATACCAACGGATACGCGCATGAGCATGTGCTGCGGACGCTCGGCAATGCGGCCCTCCATTTTGAGCAGGTACGATTTTTCGAGGGTTTTGTAGCCGAAATAATCGTAGCCGTAATCGCGGTCGTAAATGATAGTCGAGTCGAGCAGGGCCGCGTGGGTGCGTACAATGTCATACACCTCGCGGGCAATCAGCGATGCATTCTCACCCGTTTTCGGGTCTTCGTAATGAAAAAGCTGCTTAATTGTGCCGGAAAACGACTTATTGGTATCCTTATGCAGGTTGGAGATGGCAATCCGCGCGGCCAGAGTGGCGTAGTCCGGGTGGCGGGTAGTCATCGACGCGGCTGTTTCGGCGGCCAGGTTGTCGAGCTGCGTGGTTTTGACGCCGTCGAATAAACCGTTTACGACGCGCATAGCCACATCAACGGGTTGAACGTAGGCCGGGTCAAGGCCGTAGCAGAGCTTTTCGATGCGGGCGGTTATCTTATCGAACTTAACCGACTCCCGGCGACCATCGCGTTTAATTACGTACATGTCTTCTTGGGGATTAGTGGTGATCTATGAAAAATGATGAATAGAATGCGCAGTTGATGAACGGGTATGCTGGAATAGACGAGAAAAAAACGCCGAAGGTTCGGAGCTTTTTCGGATTCCCGGAAAGATGCAATTGGGTAGATTGGATTACTAAATTGTTAAGTCGTAAGTCTTAGCGACTTACCGAAATCAAGTGGGTGGCACCCTGGTGAAAAATAAAAACTGGCCTGTTTTTTGATTCGGTCGCTACCTGCGTTCGACCGGAGGAGGAGGTAAATGATGAGCGAAATTTAGGAAAATCGGCCCGGCCTGACAAGGGTTGTTACGGAGATATTAGCAAACGGATCAACTTTTTTCGATTGATTACCAGCCCGCAAAAGAAGGCGGGTAAACCCTTGACTGTCTGCGACGATCTCCCTACCTTTGCAATCCTTTTTCGGACGGAAACCGAGAAAGATGATAGAAACTGAGATAATACCATGAGAAAAGGCATTCACCCGGACTACCGCGAAGTGGTATTCCACGACCTGTCGAGCGATTATAAGTTCGTAACCCGGTCAACGGTTCAGACACCAGACAACATTGAGTACGAAGGCAAAACCTACCCGCTCGTTAAGCTTGAAGTAAGCTCGCAGTCGCACCCATTCTACACCGGCAAGAACGTGCTGCTCGATACGGCTGGCCGCGTGGACAAGTTCCGCAAGCGTTACGGCACCAAGCCCGCTGCGGCACCCGCCGAAGAAGCCGCTCCCGCAGAGCAGGCATAACGCTCCGGCAACCCCATACACAAAAACGCTCCCGGCAGGTCAGACTTGCCGGGAGCGTTTTTGTGTATGCCTGATTCTGGTCATCCTCCCCGTAGCCATGCTGCCCAGTACCACGGTACCGGGCAATAGGGTACCCAGAACCGAAAAAGGGGTAGTTTTGTCCAGTAAACTACGTGATTGAAAATTACTTTTGGGCTCCAACAGAGCCGGTCTACCCTTTTTTAATCCAATAGCCCTTTATCTTACTTTTCCCACTCCCAAACACCGTCAACCCGGCGCAGTATGAAACAACTTGTCTATCTCTCCGTAATGATTTTAACAGCAGCAGCCTGTAACCGGGGTGCCGTTATGACCACGACCGCGACTACAAAACCCATAGTCATAACCGGGATAGATGCTTCCAAAAGGCCCGGTAACGATTTTTTCATGTACGCCAACGGCATCTGGTACGATACCGCCCAAATACCGGCAGCGCAGACGGGCGTAGGTTCTTATTCCTTCATGAATTACCCGCAGCGCATCCGGTTGCAGGGGATTCTGGACAGCGTTTCAGCCGCAAGTAATACACCGGAGAGTAACGCACAGAAGGTAGGCGATTTTTATGCGTCGGGTATGGACACGGCGGCTATTAACAAACGGGGTTACGAACCTATCAAGCCCATTCTAACCCGCATCGACGCCCTAACCGACGTTACGTCTCTGCTGAAACTGGTGGCCGACGAACAGAAAGCGGGCAATGGGTCAATCATTGGTCTTTCCATAGGTTCTGATAACAAACAGAGTACAGTCAACATTGCGCAGCTTTCGCAGACTGGCATCGGTTTGCCGGACCGGGACTATTATTTTAAGACCGATTCGGCAACCACGGCCATTCAACGCGCTTACAAAACGTACATAACCAGCCTGCTTACGCTAACCGGAATTGATGCCGCCACTGCCGCGAAACAGGCAGATGCAGCTTACGACATCGAAAAGCAGATGGCCGCTGCCCACAAAACGAATATTGAACGCCGGGATGTACGGGCCAACTACAACAAGATGGCGGTTGCCACACTGGCCAAAAGCCAGTCAACACTCAACTGGACTACGTTATTGAGCGACCTCGGCGTGCAGGTCGATTCGATCAACGTACGGCAACCGGCTTACTATTACAGGCTGAACACGCTGTTAGGAACGACGCCCATCCAGAACTGGCAGGCTTATTTGAAAGCCAATGCCCTCACCCACTACGCCAATTTCCTGAGCCAGCCATTTCTGGAGGCATCGTTTGCCTACTCAAAAGCCCTGACCGGACAGGCAGTCAAACAAACAAGAACCCAGGAAATGACGCAGGCGGTCGATCAGTCACTCGGCGATGCACTGGCCCAGTTATACGTGAAAAAGTACTTTCCCGAAGCAGCAAAAAAACGCATGACCGTATTGGTAGCCAACCTGGAAAAAGCGTTTGAAGCCCGCATTAACCGCTTAGACTGGATGAGCGATTCGACCAAAACAAAAGCGAAAGAAAAGCTGTACGCCTTCACCGAAAAAATTGGCTATCCGGACAAATGGCGGGACTATACGACCGTGAAGGTAGGCCGGGATACGTATTTTGAGAATCGGCTGTCGGCGGCTAAAAACGAGTACGATTACAATATAGCTAAACTACAACAGCCAGTCGATAGAACCGAATGGCATACCACGCCCCCTACGGTAACGGCGTATAACAGTCCGCCACTCAATGAGATTGTGTTTCCGGCAGGTATTTTACAGTCTCCCTATTTCAGTTTGCAGGCCGATGATGCGCTGAACTACGGCGGCATCGGCATGGTGATCGGTCACGAAATAACCCACTCGTTCGACGATCAGGGCGCACAGTTCGATAAAGTCGGCAACGTAACGAACTGGTGGACAAAAGACGACTACGCTAAATTCAAAGCCAGAACCCAGCAGGTGATTGACCAATACAATACGTTTACCGTACTCGATTCAGTACACGTAAAAGGACCCCTGACCGTAGGAGAAAACACCGCCGATATTGCCGGGGTTGCTATTGCCTACGATGCGTTCAAATTAACCGAACAAGGCAAAGACACCACGAAAATTGACGGCTTTACGCCCGACCAGCGGTTCTTTATTTCGATAGCCCGGATCTGGCGCGTAAAAACCCGGGATGAGTTTTTGCGGATGTACGTAAACACCAATCCGCACTCGCCAGCCAAGTGGCGCGTAAACGGGCCGCTCATGAACTTTACGCCGTTCTACAAAGCCTTCGACGTGAAGCCCGGCGATAAGATGTATAAGCCCGAAGCCGAACGAATAACGGTCTGGTAAGGGCGAAGTGAAACAAAAAAGTCGGACGATCACGTGGTCATCCGACTTTTTTGTTTACTCGCCGAAAAAATCATTGTCCATGCGCTTGATCTCGAACGTCTGCTGAACGGAAACGCCAAGGTTGTAGTCGATCATCAGTTGGGCTAACTCGTCGCCGTCAATCAGCACGATCTTAGTTTCGTTGCGGGGAACGTACTCTCTGGCTTCTCTGGTAAAGCTGGACGTGGTAATGAAAACGCCCTTTTTGGCACCCTGCCCGGCCAGCGCACCCACAAATTTGTGCAGTTCGGGTCTGCCCACTACGTTGCCGGGTGCCCATCGCTTGGCCTGAATGTAAATAACATCGAGACCCAATTTATCTTCTTTGATCGTCCCGTCGATGCCTTCGTCACCGCTTTTACCTATGGCTTTACCTGCATCTTTGATTGAGCCACCATATCCCATTTTCACCAGGAGCTTGACAACAAGCTCTTCAAAGAAAAGGGGCGACATAGCGACAATCTTATTCAGAACCTCCTGAGCTAAATCTTTACGAATACTCAGGTACGCATTCTCCAGAATTTCTTCGGGCGTTTGCGCTGATGATTCATCAATAGTCGTTTGTACGTTGGTAGAATCGTCACTACGCTTAGGCGTTTGAAATTCGACAAATTCTGGAAACTGCTTGAGTAAAGCGACGTTGATTTTAGTTGGCTTCTGTTCAAGAACACTCAAGCCGCGTTCTGTAATGGCAATGATGCCCCGTTTGGGCGAATCGAGTAATCTTACTTTTTTCAAATACGTTTTCGCCCAGCCAACCCGACTGCCAAACAAAAATGTCTGACCACTCGGCAAGAGTTCACTTCGTTCTTCTTCGGTCAGGTTGAATTGCTCACCAAGCAATTCAACCATATCGTTCAGTTTATACTCATTTCTGTCAGCAACCGCTTTCAACAGTGGCAGCATTAACGTCTGATAATCAGGAACCGGCATAAAATCAGAGAATGTTTGAATAAAAAGGTGTCGGGAGTTTCCTCCCGACACCAAAGCTATAACAAACGATATGAATTTCCTGATTACTCCATCACCATCTCGGTATGCGCTGGTGCTTCTATTTTCTTGCCAATAAACATGATCGACTACGGCATGAACCCGCAGGAAGCCGGCGACGCCCCCCGCATCGACCACGACGGCTCCTCCGAACCCACCCGCGAACGCATGACCGACTCCGGCCAGATAAAACTCGAATCGGGCTATTCCTACGAAACCATCCGCGACCTGATGCGCATGGGCCACAAAGTAGGCTACGGACTCGGCGGCTACGGCGGGTATCAGGCTATCATGTACGATGTCCGGAATAAAGTTTACCATGGCGCCACCGAATCGCGCAAAGACGGGCAAGCCGCCGGGTTTTGACCCTCACCCTGCTCTTACAGCAGGATTTGATTAATTTTGTTAAAACTGAACGCAATGATATCTCGCATCACTATCGACCCGAATGTGTGCCACGGTAAGCCAACCATTCGGGGGTCAAGGCTTTTGGTAACCACCATACTGGAATTACTGGCAGGCGGGGCTAGCTGGTCAGAGTTACTGGAAGAATATCCGGGTATTGATGAAAACGATATTCGCGCCTGTCTAGATTATGCCGTGCAGTTAGCTCATTTCAAGTCTGTTTCGCTTGTGGCATGACGTTTCTGATAGATGAGCAATTACCCCGGCTCCTGGCCGACTGGCTACAGGAAAAGGGGTACGACGCCATTCACGTCTCCGCACTACTTACTGATTCACGCATTTCGGACGAGTTTATTTGCGAGCAGAGTATGTTGCAGGAACGAACTGTCATTACGAAAGACAGCGATTTCATCAACACCTATATCGTAAAAAGACAACCTTACAAACTGGTTTACATTACCACTGGTAATCTACGCAATCGGCCCTTACTCGACCTGTTCAGATCTTCGTTCACCCAACTGCTTATGGCTTTGGAAGAGGCTCAGGTTATAGAATTGAATCAGCACATGCTGAAAATCTGGTTTTAGTCGAATTCGTAACGCTACCGAATCGCGCAGAGACGGGCAAGCCGCCGGGTTTTAGGAACCTTTAACCAACTTCATCAACCATTTACAAACCTGTAAAGCGTACCCAATGAAAAAGCTGATTGTACTGCTACTAATTTCTCTGGCATCCTGTAAGACCCAGAAAACGACCATCCCCGCCTGGACACCCTACGACGAATCGGATGAACTGGCCAAAAATGCTAAGAACGAATCTCCCCGATTGCGCTACAAGCTGATTCAGTCCAGGAATCTGGATAAGAATGAGCTTTGGAAATCGATAGCCAGCCAGTTGAAACATTTCACGGCAACAGATTATCAGGCCCTCAAACCGCTCATTCTGGAGCAGGATATACCCACCCTGCAGGCCAACGTTCAATCCGGCAAACTGACGTACGAGAAGCTGACGCAGTGGTATCTGTACCGGATTGCTCTCTACGAAAATGACCGGAATACAACCCTGAACAACATCATTGCCATCAACCCAAATGCCGTAGCCGAAGCCCGACAGCGGGACAAAAACAAATCGGCGGCTACCCCCCCCATCTACGGCATGCCCATTATCCTGAAAGATAACATCAACCTGAACGGGCTACCCACCACCGCCGGGGCGCAGGCGTTCAGCAACAACCGCGACACCAAAGATGCCTTCATTGTCGATCGGTTTCAGGAGAAGGGGGCCATCATACTAGCCAAGGCAAACCTGAGCGAGTGGGCTAATTTTATGTGCCTCGACTGCCCCAATGGGTACAGTGCCATGGGCGGGCAAACGCTGAATCCGTACGGCCGCCGACAGTTCGACACGGGCGGGT
This sequence comes from Spirosoma sp., assembly GCA_014377625.1. GTDB lineage: Bacteria > Bacteroidota > Bacteroidia > Cytophagales > Spirosomataceae > Spirosoma. The sequence continues at coordinate 18,315 of JACMPG010000044.1, read as the reverse complement.
CGAGTTCGGGGAGTGGCTCGTCCGTAGCGGCCAACTATGCCGCCGGGGCCGTAGGTACCGAAACGTCGGGATCTATTCTGTCGCCGTCGAGTGCTAACTCGCTGGTTGGTCTCAAACCCACTACAGGTCTGTTGAGCCGGGGTGGTATCGTCCCTATTTCCAGTACGTTCGATACGCCCGGTCCCATGACCCGAACGGTGGTCGATGCGGCCATTCTGCTGTCGGCTATGTCGGGCGAAGACCCCGCCGACCCGGCGACGGCAAACAACCCGAAGAATAAGCAATACTGGCAAGAGGTGAAAACAGGCAGTTTAACGGGCATTCGGTTCGGCGCATATAAACCGTTGCTGAAAGACACGACCTATGCCCTGAACGTCGAAAAAATTCGGTCGCTGGGTGGCACGGTGGTAGAGATTGACCTGGAGCAGGCACCCAACGAAGGATTCGGTACGCTGCTGAACGCCGACATGAACGCCGACCTGCCGAACTATATCAAAAGTTACGGCTCGGCGGCACTCCCCTACAAATCGGTAAATGATATTCTGGCTTACAACAAGCAGGACTCGGCCCGGCGCATGCCGTACGGACAGGGCCGGATTGCGGGGGTTACCAAAGCAACGAGCAGCCCGGAAGAGATAGCGCAGCTACGGACGAATATCCGCAAAAGTGGTGTGAGTTATTTTGAGAAGCCAATGCAGGCAAACCAGCTCGACGTGATCCTGTCGATCAACAACCGAAGTGCCGGTCTGGCCGCAGCCGCCAACTACCCGTGCCTGACCGTTCCGATGGGCTACAAAACCAACGGCGAACCCATCGGCATCACGTTCATTGCCCGGCCCTTTGAGGAAGATAAACTGCTAAAAATTGGCTATGCCTATGAGCAGGCAACGAAATCCCGCAAAATCCCGGAAGCGTATAAGTAATGCCGACGCATCCGGCAAAATGAGAACAGCCAGTACACTACATGCAGTCTGCAAAGTATTTTCCATCGTGCCAAAGATGCTGCCAAAATCTAGCAAGCCGTAACCTTCCATAGTTTGCGTCATAGTTTTGCTACCTACCTGCATGAGGCCGGTACAGACATCAAACTCATACAGGAACTATTAGGCCATAATGACGTCAAGACTACGCTACGCTGTATACACGTAAGCAAACGAACAATCGAAGCGATAAAGAGCCCCTTTGACTCGCTAAATCTTGAAAATAAATGATTTGGAGATCTAATAAGTAGCCTACTACTTTTAAGAGTGTAGTAAGCAACAATATAGAAAGTATTGCAAGAATAGTACTATTACGTATTTGAATAGTTTAAATGCATACAAGAAGTACTGCAAAACTTTCGTCTAATAGAGAGTTATGCACAAGTGTATGACGACACACCAACAGACATAATAACTAACTGACAAATGCCATTTCTACACAAATATCAACAACACAATTTTGACAACGGGTTTCAAACTCACAATTCAATTTTGGACACTGTAACTTATGACCCTGAAGTTATTATTATTGGGACATATAATCATGGCTGAACATTTGTACTTTCTGTTAGTTTTGTAATAAATTTGAACTTTGGTGCTTTCTAAATCCCACCTTCGCCAAGCCCAAAAACGTTAGGAGATATTTTAAACCCCACTTCATAATGGCATTACAAGACGAAATAGAAAAGAGAGCAAAACAAATCCACACAGACGGATATGCTTTATCAATCGGAGAACTTATGTCTCTTTACAAAGACAAGGAAATCGACATTCATCCGGAATTTCAACGTTTCTTCAGGTGGACTCCGAATCAAAAAACTAAACTTATTGAGTCTATTTTATTGGGAATACCTATCCCACCAATTTTCGTTTCACAACGGGAAGACGGAGTATGGGATGTTATTGATGGACTTCAACGACTATCAACAATTTTAGAATTTGCTGGATTGCTTAGAGACGATAAAGGCAAAACCATCGCCGGAAGCAAACTCAGTGCAACAGAATACCTCCCTTCACTTGAAGGAAAATATTGGCAAAAAGATGACGAGCCTGCAAATTCATTTGACCAAGCACAGAGGCTGATAATTAAGAGAGCCAAGTTAGGTGTTCAAATCATAAAGAAAGAAAGTGACAAGGACACTAAATTTGAATTGTTTCAAAGACTAAATACAGGTGGCACTGCTTTAACAGAGCAAGAAATCAGAAACTGTATTTTAGTTATGATAAATAAGGCATTTTATACTTGGCTTTCCGGACTAAGTAAAAATAAAGGATTTAAGTCTACGATTCCCATAACAGAAAGAGCCCTTGAAGAACAGTATGACATGGAATTAGCCCTACGATATTTTGTGTATAAAGCGATAACAGTTCAAGATGTAAATGCCACAAAAGACGTTGGAAAACTTCTTACTGATAAAATGGTAGAATTTGCCTTTTTTGAAGGATTTAATTATGCGTTGGAAAAAGATAACTTTGAAAAAGTTTTCCTGTTACTCGGGAAGGCATTTGGGGAAGATACTTTCAGAAAATGGGAGCCTCAAAAAAATAAGTTTACAGGGGCTTTTTCAATAGCCTCATTTGAAGTTATTGTTACAGGGCTAGCTAAAAATATTAATAATTACTATGATACACCAGATAGTATCGAAACTTTAAAAGAGAAAATTAAATCGGTAAGCCTTAATCCAGTTTTTGTAGAAAATTCTGGTAGTGGAAAAAGAGCATCCACAAGACTACCACATTTTATTCCATTAGGCGAACAGATTTTTACAAATGAAAATTAGAACGACAGAAGAGTTACAAACAAGATTAGATGAAGACTTTGCTTGGAGGAGGAAAGAGCTAACTGTAATTTATACAAACGTACAATCTTCAAAGCCTCTTCAACTCAATACCAATATAAGAATTGGAGTAGTCATGCTATATGCACATTGGGAAGGTTTTATTAAAAATGCGGCTGAACATTACTTAATTTTTGTCGCTTGTAAAAAGCTTAACCTTAATCGACTTAGTAATAGTATGATTGCGGTTTCTTTAAAATCACAATTGAAGGAGTTTGAAGAAATTAATAAAAATACGGTGCATATACAATTAGTAAATTTCCTTTTGGGGGACTTAAATATCAGGGCGCAAATACCTACAGAAAATATTATTAAGATACAATCAAATTTAAATTCAAGTATACTAAGGGAAATCTTATCGGTCATAGGCGTTGACTACACACCATATGAACTCAAAGAAAAATACATTGACAGTCAACTTCTGAGAATTAGAAATTCTGTTGCACATGGACAAGACCCAGACATTAATGAAGAGGAGTTTTATGAACTGTATACAGAAATCACTATTCTTATGACTTCAATTAAAAATGACATAACTAACAATGCTGCCCTCTCAAATTACGAAAAGAAAAACATCGCCTAACATTGGTCTTACCAGTAGTGGGGCTAGACATTGGAGCAATCAGCAGTAGTAATTCTGCTGTGCTGCGGTTCGGGACTTGACGAATAAAGCCCAGCTTTAGTTCTTAATGTTTAACTTTATCAAAAAGCCAAGCAGCAGTTCCGGGCGGACGAATATAAAATTACCCACCATCGGCAATACCTGTTCGTTCGGTTTACAGCACAGCACAAAGAAATCGGATGACTGTGCAGTCATCCGATTGAGAAAGCAAAATAGGGAGAGAAAGCCAACTTACTTGACATCCCCCACCATATCGCCCGGTATGACCCACTCGTCAAACTGGTCGGGGGTGACGTAGCCGAGCGAAACGGCGGTTTCTTTGAGCGTAGAGCCGTTCTTGTGGGCGGTCTGCGCAATTTCGGCGGCTTTGTAGTACCCGATTTTCGTGTTCAGGGCCGTGACCAGCATCAGCGACGAATTGACGTGCTTGTTGATGTTGGCTTCGATGGGTTCAATGCCGAGGGCGCACTTGTCATTGAACGATACGCATACGTCGCCGATGAGCCGGGCCGAGTGCAGGAAGTTGACGATCATGACGGGCTTGAACACGTTCAGTTCAAAATGGCCGCTCATGCCGCCAATGTTGATGGCTACGTCGTTGCCCATAACCTGCGCGGCCACCATTGTCATGGCTTCGCACTGCGTGGGGTTCACCTTGCCCGGCATGATGCTACTGCCCGGTTCGTTGTCGGGAATGTGTAGCTCGCCAATACCCGCACGCGGACCGCTCGCCAGCATTCGGATGTCGTTACCAATCTTCATCAAACTGGCCGCTACGGTTTTCAACGCGCCGTGCGCTTCCACGATAGCATCGTGCGCAGCCAGGGCCTCAAACTTGTTTTCGGCAGTTACAAACGGCAGGCCCGTCAGGTCGGCGATGTGTTTGGCTACGTTTTCCGAATAGTTCGGGGGCGTGTTGATGCCGGTACCCACGGCGGTACCACCGAGGGCGAGTTCGCTCAGGTGCGCGAGGGTGTTATTGATGGCCCGCAGTCCGTGATCGAGTTGCGAGACGTAGCCCGAGAACTCCTGCCCCACGGTCAACGGCGTGGCGTCCATAAAGTGCGTCCGGCCAATTTTCACCACGTGCATAAACTGCTTCGACTTATCGGCCAGCGTATCGCGCAATTTAGTAATGCCCGGAATCGTGACGTCAACAAGGATTTTGTAGGCCGCAATATGCATGGCCGTTGGAAACGTATCGTTGCTCGACTGCGACTTGTTCACGTCGTCGTTGGGGTGCATAGCCTTTTTCTCGTCGGTGAGCTGCCCGCCCTGCAACACGTGGGCGCGGTAGGCAATCACCTCGTTCACGTTCATGTTGCTCTGCGTACCTGAACCCGTTTGCCAGACCACGAGCGGAAACTGATCGGCCAGTTCACCGGCCAGAATCTCGTTGGCCACCTGCCCAATGAGGTCGCATTTTTCGGCGGGCAGCACGCCCGCGTCGCGATTGGTAAGGGCCGCGGCTTTTTTGAGGTAGGCAAACGCCCGGATAATCTCGCGGGGCATCTTGTCGGTGTCCTGCGCAATTTTAAAGTTCTCGATAGAGCGCTGCGTCTGCGCGCCCCAGTATACATTGGCGGGTACCTGAACGGGTCCCATCGTGTCTTTTTCAGTACGGAATTCCATGGTCAATTTTGAATTAGTGAATCGGTATGCCGAATTGGATCGAATGAGTGAATGGGCGGGGTATACTGTAATACCTCACAAACAAAGACATCCAAATCTCAGACAAGCCTTTCGCAGCACCTATAGTTTGTTATGCAATCAATTTTTAGCCAACTCCGCAGCCGCTTTTTCGTCCACCATCCAGATGAGTTCGCCGGGGATGGGTTTGATTTCCTGGGATGGATATTTATCGGGGTTATAATCGCCTTCCAGCACCTGTTTCAGGGCTTCGGCTTTTTTTGGACCAGCCACCAGAAACAGGACGCAGGCGGCCCGGTTGGCCATTGGTGCGGTGAGGGTTAGCCGGTACATATCCTGCTGATCGAGGAAAAATGCTTTGGTCCAGGCGGTTTGCTCGTGAACCACCTCCGTACCGGGAAACAGCGAAAGCGTATGACCATCGTCGCCCATACCGAGCAGAACGAGGTCAAACGTGGGTCCGGGCGACGCTTTGCCTGTTTCACTAAAATACTCGTGCAGGATCCGGTCGTAATCGGCGGCAGCAGCTTCGGGTTCCAGGTCGGTTCGCCAGACATGAATCTGATCTTCGGGCGTGTAGACGTGACCCAGCAGCGTATCGTAGGCCATGCCCGCATTACTCTGCGGATCGTCAATAGGTACGTAGCGTTCGTCACCCCAGAACACATGCAGTTGCAGCCACGGAATCTGATCGACGTAGGGCGGTTTGGCCAGTAGTTCGTGTAATGCTTTGGGTGTACTACCGCCCGACAGCGCAATGGTGAACCGATCCTGCGTCTTAAGTACGTGTTTGATGCGCTTCGTAATAAAGTCAGCAGCTGCCCTGGCCAGCGCGTCGGGGTTTTTCTGAATAATGAGTTCCATAATCAAACAAAGTCTTCGCGCATGGGCGTAAATACATCGACCAGCGTACCGGCCTGCAAACAAACGGCACCATGCAGTACATCCGGCGGAATATAATATGCATCGCCGGTGCGTACGGTCCGGGTTTCGTCGGCAATGGTAATGTCAAATTCGCCACTGACTACGTAGCTTATTTGGGTATGCCGATGCTGATGAACTGCGCCGATACCACCCGTCTCAAACGCCACTTTCACCAGCATGAGGTTATCGTCGTAGGTCATGATCTTGCGCGTTACCCCCTCGGCTACGGTTTCCCACGGCAGGGACGCATCGTCCACAAAAAGGCGTTCAAAGACGGTAGTGCTGTCAGTAGTGTTCATGGTAAAGTCGTTTATTTCGCGCCCCATTCGTAGCCGTCCTGTTCTACGAGTTGCATGGCGGCTTCGGGTCCCCAGGTACCGGGTGTGTAGTTCGGAAAATTGGTGGGCGGTGTACTTTCCCAGGCGTCCAGAACAGGCGTGACTACGCGCCAGGCAGCCTCCACCTGATCGGCCCGCATAAACAGCGTCGCATCGCCGGTCATCACGTCAAGGAGCAGGGTTTCGTAGGCTTCAGGTTCCTGCCCATCGTAGTTAGTCTTGTAGCTGAACACCATCTCTACGGGATCGAGGGCCAGTGTCTGGCCAGGCCGCTTGGCCTGAAACCGCAGGCGGATGTCCATTTCGGGCTGGATGCCGATGGTAAGCCGGTTAGATTCCCAGGTTTCGGTAGCCTCCTGTGGAAACGCAAAGTCGGGTGCCGCTTTGAACTGAACGGTAATAACGGTTTCTTTTTCGGGCAACACTTTACCCGTACGCAGGTAGAATGGTACGTTTTCCCACCGCCAGTTATCGACAAACAGTTTCACGGCGGCAAACGTCTCGGTAGGCGAATCGGGAGCCACCCCTTTTTCGTCACGATAGCCCGGTATGTCTTTCCCCTTCACCTTACCCGGCCCGTACTGTCCGCGAACGGCCATTTCGTCTACCTGATCAGGTTCGATACGCCGGATGGCTTTGAGCACATCCACGGTTTTATTACGCACTTCGTTAGCCGTGAAGTTGACTGGCGGCTCCGTAGCAATCATGCACATAACCTGAAGCAGGTGGTTCTGAATCATATCGCGCAGGGCACCGGAGCCTTCGTAATAGCCACCGCGGCCTTCCAGCCCTACGGTTTCGGCGGCTGTGATCTGCACATATTCTACGTAGCGACGATTCCAGATCGGCTCAAACAGCGAATTGGCAAATCGCAGGGCCAGGATATTCTGGACGGTTTCTTTACCGAGATAATGGTCAATCCGGTAAATCTGCTCTTCGGCAAACAGCCCGCCCAGCAGCGCGTTGAGTTCGGTGGCGGTTTTCAGGTCGTGCCCAAACGGCTTTTCAACCACAATTCTGACATGGGTTGTATCGGCGCACAAATCCAGTTTGCTGAGGTTGGTAGCAATTTCCGGTACCAGCTGGGGAGCTACGGCCAGGTAAAATACTACATCGACCGGCTCGCCCCACTCCTTCTGTTTCGCTCTGGCGAAGTCAGACAGTTTCACGTAGGCATCGTCATTGGCCGCGTCCATCTGCATATACGAGATCAGGGGGGCGAATTTTTTCCAGACGTCATCGTCACCGTTTTTCCGGCGCGAAAATGACTGAACGCCCTCCAGTAGCCGCTCCCGAAAGGAATCATTATCGTACTCGCTGCGGCCCAGTCCTACTGCTGCAAAATGTTCGGGCAGGTACTTGTCGAGGTATAGGTTATAAAGAGCGGGCGTAAGTTTACGAAGGTTCAGATCTCCGCTGCCACCGAAGATAAACAGAACGGTAGCGGTTGGCCGCTGATTGGTGGGTGGTATCATAATGTCAGTTGTATAGGGCCGCAAATTACCGCCCCTCCCGGTTCTGAACAAGCTCAGTGCGTTAAGGTTTCGGGGCACGCGGGCTACTCTGCGTCCGGTGTGAGGGGTTGGTAAACTTTTTTGCCGCTTCGCTGATAGAAACAATACGGCAGGTCTGCGTAACTTTATAGCGATAATTTCAGGCCTTGCTATGACAAAATCAGCCTGAGTGCATTATGTTTTTTATGGAACCAATTATTGATTTTTTTCGGCATCTGACCGATACCAGCGACTGGCCTCCGCGCTGGCAGTGCGGTACCTGGACCGAGTTTCATGGCTGGCTTTACATTGTTTCTGACCTGACCATCTGGCTGGCGTACATGGCCATTCCACTGATTCTGATTCGATTTTTGCTTATCAAAACCGGCGTACCGATGTCGGGGGTGTTCTGGCTGTTTGGCGCGTTCATTTTGCTCTGCGGCATGACCCACCTCATCGACGCCATTATTTTCTGGTGGCCTGCTTACCGGCTCAGTGCGCTGATCCGGTTTCTGACCGGGGTGGTATCGGTGGCTACGGTAATAGCCCTGATCCGGTATTTCAACGTAGCACTTGGCCTGCGAACCTCTCAGGAGTACGAACGCGAACTCGTGTTACGGCAGCAGGTGGTACAGGAACTGGCCCGTTCCAATCAGGAACTTCAGCAGTTTGCCTACATCGCCAGCCATGACCTGCAATCGCCCCTAAAAACGATTAGTAACTACCTCGGCCTGCTCGAAGCCAAATACGGCAGTGAACTCGATACCGACGCAAAAAGACTGATCAACGTCTCGACCGCAGCCAGCGAACGGATGCGGACGCTCATCAACGACCTGCTGAATTTTTCGCGGGTGGGTAACCGGACAGATCTGAAGCCGGTGAACCTCAACCAGTCGATGGCTGAGATCATTGACGAATACCAGTCCGACATTCAGGCATCGGGGGCGCAGATTGAGGTCGGGCCGTTGCCAACAATAGTTGTTCACCCAACAGACATATACCAGATTTTCCAGAACCTCGTCAGCAACAGTCTTAAATACCGCCGGGCCGATGTGGCTCCTCACCTGCACATTCGCTCCACCGACAAGGGTAATCATCACCTGTTTGCGTTCAGTGATAATGGCATCGGTATTGACCAGCAGCATTACGAGCGTGTGTTCCAGATTTTTCAGCGGCTGCACGGGCGCAACCAGTACACCGGCACGGGTATTGGGCTGGCCACTGTTAAGAAAGTGATTGATGTGTATGGTGGACAAATATGGCTCGACAGTGCTGTTGGTATCGGTACAACCGTTTATTTTACTATCCCGAAAGAGATAAACCCCATTCAGCACCATGAACCAACCCGTTCACTGCATCCTTCTGATTGACGACGACCCCGACGACAACTATCTCCATCAACTCGTTATTAGCGAATCGGGCCTTTGCCAGACAACACGCGTTGCCGAAAGTGGTACGGAAGCGCTACGGTACCTGACCCAAACCAACGCTCCCGATTACCTGCGGCCCGACATGATTATGCTCGATATCAATATGCCGGGTATGAATGGATTTGAGTTTCTCGACCAATACCATCAACTACCCGACGAACAGAAAAGCCGGTTGGTAGTGCTGATGCTGACTACCTCCCTAAATCCTGACGACCGGCAGCGGGCAGGTAGCATCGCCGAGGTTACCGATTATCAGGCCAAGCCACTTACCCGGGCCATGCTTCGGCAGCTGGTGGCCGACTATTTCTCTGAGCCAGCCTGACACACTCCCTTTCCTCATTTTTAGCAAGCAGTATCGTATGAAAATTGCCATCGGCTCCGACCACGCCGGTTTCCACTACAAAGAAGCCATTCGTCACTACCTCACCGACCTCGGCCATGAGGTTATCGACAAAGGCACCTACGCCGAAACCCCCTCCGTCGATTATCCGCGTTTTATCCGGCCCGTTGCCGAAGCCGTTGCCGCTGGCGAAGTAGAGCGGGGGGTGGTGCTGGGCGGCTCCGGCAACGGCGAGGCCATGATGGCTAACCGCATCAAAGGCGTACGGGCGGGCCTGTGCTGGAACGAAGAGTCGGCCCGGCTTTGCCGGATGCATAACGATGCGAACGTAATCTCCATTGGCGAGCGGATGATGACCGAAGAAACAGCCCTCAAACTAGTCAAAATATGGCTCGACACACCTTTCGAAGGTGGCCGCCACCTGGCCCGCATTCAGGAGCTTGATGAATAAGTTTTGAATGATAGAATTTTGAATGATAGAATAGTTGCTGACACGGGTGGCTATTCATGCGTCAGCAACTGTTCTATCATTCAAAATTCTATCATTCAAAATTAACTATGAACAGCCGAGACCTGGGCTATTTTCTGGTGAGTCAGAACGTATCGAATGGCTTTAGAACGACGCTGTCGATTTTACTGCCGTCGTTGGCGGGTGCTCAAATGAACCAGTTAAGAACTGGACTGGCGTTGTCGCTGGGGGCGTTGGTGGTGAGTCTGGTCGATGCACCCGGCCCGGTGCAGCACCGGCGCAATGCCATGCTCATTACGGTGGCTACGGCGGCTTTGATAACGGTGCTAACGGGCTTTGCCCGGTTCCTGCCGCCGGTGCTGGCTCTGGAGATCGGCCTGTTCGGTTTCTTTTTCTCGATGTTTGTGGTCTATGGCACCCGGGCGGCTTCGGTTGGTACGGCGGCCCTGCTAACGCTGATCTTAACGCTCGACCGACCGCTCGACATGGCCGGGGTGCTGCGCCAGAGTGTGCTGATTGCCGGGGGTGGATTCTGGTACGTGACCATTGCCCTGCTGTCGGCCACGCTGCGCCCCTATCAGGCAGCCCGGCAGGCCCTCGGGCAGTGCATTCATTCGGTGGCTCGTGCCATGAGCATCAAAGCCGATTTTTACGACGTTACCAAACCGCTGGACGAGGACTACCGGCATCTGGTGGCGCAGCAGGTGGTTGTGAGCGAGCAGCAGGACGCCGTGCGCGAGGTGCTGTTTAAAAGCCGGCAGTACATGAACTCGCCTGACAACACAGGTCGGCTGCTGGTGCTGACCTTTACGGATGTGGTTGATCTGTACGATCAGATTCTGGCCATGTACCTCGACTATAATGATATGCTTGAGCGGTTTGGACAAACGGGGGTACTACCACAGATTGCCAGACTCATTCGCCAGCTTTCGGTCGAGCTTGACTATGTTGGGCTGGCCATTCAGACACCCCTCGTTCGCCGGCCCCCGGTCGATATTTCTCCGACGCTTGTTGAGTTATCCCAGCAAATTGACGCACTCGGAAATCGGTACGGCTCTACACTGGTACTCAAAAAAGCGTTGGTTTTATTACGCAGCATTGCGCAGCGTATAACCGTTATTCAACGCAACCTGAGCGAGCCACACATTGATGGCCTGCAACGTAACGCTCTGGAGTATGACCGGTTTGTGTCGCACCACAGCATTGACTGGTCAACGTTTCGCGACAACCTGACCCGGCAGTCCTCGGCGTTTCGGCATTCGGTACGGGTATCGGTCGCGTTACTGGCAGGGTATCTGACTACGCTGTTTCTACCCGCCGGTTCGCACAGCTACTGGGTACTGCTCACGATACTGGTGATTTTAAAACCGGCCTTCAGTCTTACCAAACAGCGTAACAAGCAGCGCATGCTGGGTACGCTGGGCGGGGCAGTTATTGGGGTACTGGTACTGACACTTATTCCTGACAAAACTGCTCAGTTTGTCCTGCTCGTAGTGTTTATGCTGGGTACGTACTGTTTTATGCGGCTGAATTATCTGATCATGGTCGTGTGCCTGACGCCGTTTCTGCTCATTGCCTTCAACTTCATGGGCATTGGTTATCTCGACCTGGCCGGGGCGCGGGCGGTTGATACGCTGCTGGGCGGACTGATTGCCCTCTCGGCAGGCTACTGGCTGTTTCCCAGTTGGGAATCCCGTCAAATTGTGGGTACAATGACCGTCATGCTCAACGCCGACATTCACTACGCCAGTCTGCTGCTCAATGGGCTGTCGGGCCGGGTTGTACCCCTGATTGATTATAAACTCGCCCGCAAGGAAGTGTATGTGGCATCGGCTAACCTCGCGGCTGCTTTCCAGCGGATGACCTCCGAGCCACAGCGACAACAACGTAACGCCACGCTCATCTACGAGTTTATGGTGCTGAATCATATCCTTCAGGCCAATATGGCCACGCTGATGTCGGGAATATTAACCGAACGCGATGGCAGGCTACCTCACTCAGCCCCTACTGAGCCGGTCGGGCTGCGCTCAGCCCGGCCCGACCGCCCGCGGCCCGACCTAATCCGGTTGATGAACCGGACGCTTGCCGCTCTGCAGGCGGCTCAGCAACAACTCACGGGGTCGGCTCCGCCTGCCCCATCCCATTTGCCAGGCGAAACATATCCTCAATCTGGCCCGGAAATAGACACGTCGCTTCGGGAGCAGGTTGGTTTTGTACAGCAGATAAGTCAGGATATTGAGAAACTGATTCTACGCGGAAACTGGCAACCAGAGGACACAAAAAAAAGCCCCGGCGATTGAATCGTCGGGGCTTTACTGCGTCAGTTGAGAGTAAAACGCCGGTATTGTCCTGTTTGTTGCACGAAAGAAAAACTATCGCACTATTTTCCACATTATTCTTACTCAGTAAGGCAACCCGTCTGAACGGGCTATTTAAGACTAAAAATCATCATTCACTACCTATGCCTTACCTCGTTCTTGACCTTGAGATGACCGGCCCGGAGCCGGACTATAACGAAATCATTCAGATTGGTGCCGTACTCTTCGATGACAATTGGGTGGAGAAGGGTCAGTATCTCACCAACGTCTATCCCGAAAACGAAGACGCCTTTTCGAGTTCATCGGAGAAAATTCATAACCTCTCCCTGGCCGATTTACAGGACGCGCCCATGATGTACGATGTGTTGCCGGAGATGGAAAACTGGATTTGCAAACAGCTCAACATCCGGGTACCAGCGGGCCAGCTGGACCGAACACCCTACCTGCGCGACGTGATTATCTGCGGGCAGAGCGTAATCAACGACATCAATTTCCTGAAAGAAGCCTACCGCTACGAAAAACTAAAATGGCCCTTTTCCCGCGTCTTGCTCGATCTGCACACGCTGGGCTACTTTACCTTCCGGGTACTACGGGCCAACGGGCGCAAAGCCCCTGACCGGCTGAGCCTGACCGCTATTGCCAGTCACTTTGGATTTGCACGGGAAGATGGGTTTCACAATGCCCTCGAAGACGCCATACTAACCGCCAAATGCCTGAAAGAGGTATTCATGCTTGCCGAAGCGATGAAATTACCGATGTAGTCCGGCGTTTTCTGCGCCATAACCACGCGCTCCCAACCACCAGCCCTCCTAAACCACCGGCCAGCCAGGGCCAGGGAGTAGGTTGCGAAAGCGGCTCGGTGTTGCCCACAAGAATCAGACCGGCCCAGTAGGTAGGTAGCTGACCGGCTCCGTCGGCGGTGGTGAGCCAGTCGCGCTGTGCCTGCTGGAGGGCCTCGTCTTTGGAGAGTCCACGAGTCAGGTATTGCTCAAAAAGATCGGTGATGGCGTAGGTAGCCTGATTGTCTACGCTCCAGAGGGTAGTCAGGACGCTGGGTACACCGAGAGCCGCAAACCCCCGTGCCATGCTGAACACACCCTCGCCCCGCTGATAGCTGCCGACACCGGTTTTGCAGGCAGCCAGCACAACTAACTGCGTGGCCGGCAACCCATCGGTACCCAGTTCGGAGAGATTCAGGGTCGAATCGGCAAAGTAGAGCCGGGGTTCGGTGTCGATGCTGTCGGTGGCAGTGCCGTGGGTAAACAGATGCACGACCCGCGCGTGGGCCGCTTCGGTCAGGAACGCCCGCCGGGTGGCCTGCGCCCGGGTCAGGAGTACCGCCGAACCAAACCGACGGGCAATGTCCTGAACGGCTCCATCTGAACCCGGCAGCGACACCTGCCCCAGCGCGGGCGCGAACGACACGGGCGCTACGCCGAGGAAATCGGTCTGCCGCCATCCGGCCGGTTCGCTGGGCTGCGTCTTCAGCAGCAAGCCCGCCGAGTAGGCATAGCTGAAGGCGTGGGTCAATACTAAGTAATCGGGTTTGGTGGCCGACCTGCTCAGGGCTTCGACGGGTACAAAGGCCCCATCGGGCGAGACAATGACCCGCCCCCCGCTTAGACCGAGCGGAGCCAGGAGTTGACGGTACAGGCCGTTGCCCAGCTGCAGAAACTGCTGGACATTCGCCGTCTGATTCATGGCATCGGGGTTAGCCAGCAGGTTCATAAACTGCCGAACCGTCTGTTTATACGTACCAAGCCGCTGCCGGATCAGCGTGTTGCGCCCGGCGGCTACGGCCAGCACATACAGCGCACTGTCTCCTGCGAAGTAACTGACAAATTGCGCCTGCCTGGGCTTCAGATACGTCTTCAGGTCAGCCAGCGAGGGCGTGGTATTGTCGTATTTGTAGCGGTAGTAAGCCGGGTTCGACGCTTCGAGTTGCTTGAGAAAAGCATCTAACCGATCCTGCCGGTTGAGCAGTTCGGACCGGGCCGAAGCATAGGCCGAACTATCGGGCGTGAGCACCGCCAGCGTCGCCTGCTGATCGGTCACGGCCTGCCGCAGTGGTTGTTCCTGCTTTACCTGCGTGGGCGCGAGTTGCTGCCGGGCACCCAGTTCGTTGAGCTGGTCGGCCAGCATCACGGCCCGGCTTTTTTCCATAAAGCGGAACGCCTGTTCGGCATCGCCCAGCCGGTAGCAGGTTTCAATGGCGCGCTCGTACATCCCCCGCGTTTTCTGCCGCCAGAACAGCTTGGACTGCTGCCCCGTATGCTCCCAGCGCATGAAGTCGATCATCTGGTCGGCCACCCGGTACGTAGCAAGGGCGTGTTGCAGCCGCTGGCGGCTCCCGGTGGCTTTAGCATAGTCGAGCCACGTATCGGCCTTGTCCTGCATGAGCGTGAGCAAGACTTCTTTCTTGAATACCAGTCGGACTGACGTAGCGGATGGATTTACGGTCGTAGTGCCTTGCGAAAAACCTATAGGTAAAACGGTTAGACCTTTCTGATAAGCCCGTAACGCCTGCTCAAACTGGCCCATTTTCCAGTGGCAGGCTGCCATATTATCATAAATCCTGGCCTGGCTGAGCTTGTTTTTTTGACCGGCAAGCGCGCGCCGATTGCATTCAATAGCCTGTGCGTAGTTGTGCTGCTGATAATAGAGAAACCCAAGATTAGTCTGCACTGAAGCCTGTAGTGCTTTGTCATTCGCTTGTTGGGCGAACCAATTAGCTTGTTTATAGCTGTCAACTGCCTCAGAATAATTTCCTTGCTTGGCCTCAATATCGCCCAACAGCAGGTAGTATGGCCCTAGATTAATCTCGGCTGCGGTACCGGCCAATTGAATTGATTGTCGGGCGCACAAGGCAGCCTCCGTGTACCGACGAAGCCAGTACAAAGCATATGCCTTCTCCCGTAGTAGTGACGCTCTTGCTGTATAATCGTGCCACAACTTCGCCCACTGCTGTCCTTCTTCAGCATGGGTAATTGCCTGTTGATAATCGCCGGTCGATGAATACAGATAGGCCAAATTAACCTGCGCCTGAATGCCCCAGAGCTTCGCCCCCGGCCAACGGGTAGCCTGACTTACGGCCTGGGCAAAAGCGTCCCTCGCCCGGCCTGTCTGCCCGTCGACTAAGTGAAGGTAGCCAGACAGGCAAAAGGCATGAGCCAGCAAAGAGCCGGACGAAACCATGCTCTGGCCTAAGCGAATGGCCTTGTTGATATCTGTTCGCGCCGAATCGTACTGTTCTAGCTGGCGAAACTGGTCACTCCTGAATAGGAGCAGACCTACGTAAGTAGAATCAGGCGACTGGCCGCAGACAGGCCACTGTTTCAGTACTGCTGTAGCTTCCTGCAAAGCCTTATCAGGCTTTAGTATGGTTGAGCGACACAAGGCCCGGGCGTATACCTGCGTTCTGTGGCATTGGGCATAGGTTCCCCCGCCGACCGTCAGGCAGCCAATCAGTATATTCCCTATCAGCTTGCCCCATTGCATAGTTAGTCAGCATCAGCAACCTATTCTACAGGCACTATCGACCCATCGGCAATAAATGTGTTGAGGACACCCTCCTCCGTTTCATCGGGCATATCCTGTACTAAAGCCTTACGGGTCGAATGCCGATACGGCAATCTCGTCTGTATCGCTGCGAACGCACTGGCGTAAGGCGTTGCATACGACGACCCTTTAACTTGTGGACTGCTATCGTCGTCAACCAACGGCTCTCGAAACGTTGGGTCGGAGCCGCTACCGATACCGAGATTTACGAACGTAGGCGAGTAATTTTCAGCAACCACAAACCCCGCGTCTGTCGAGTTGACTGTAGTAACCGTGACCACATGCGCATGTCGTTCGCTGTAGCAGGCTGGATAGCGCGTGTCAACGTCGAGGTTCACCGTAATACCTGAGTCAAGATCGCCCCGGTTACCAGCCGCGTTAATCAGCCATATTCTGGCCTTTCGCAGTTGAGTGACGTAGTACGTCAACAAGTCATTTTCGATGCCACTATAGAATCCCCAGCTGGCGTTGATAACTTTAGGCCGCTCACGCAACCCTTTGGAGAGCAAGTACTCAAACCCGCAGAAGATATTAAACAGCGACCCAAATCCTTCACTATCAATCACTTTTAGCGGCAATATACGTACTCTATGGTCCATGACGCGGCTAATAATGGCGGCAATTCGGCTACCGTGTTTGCTACGTTCGTCATCATCGTAGGGATTGTTCTGGTCATGTACGAAGTCCCAGCCAATGTAATCCGGTTCTATAGAACCACACATTGGATGCCCCCCATTGTGCAGAATGGGTATCGACTCTGTATTGGGATAAGCAAAATCGATCCCTGTATCCATTACTGCCACAATCGGA
This sequence comes from Spirosoma sp., assembly GCA_014377625.1. Lineage (GTDB taxonomy): Bacteria > Bacteroidota > Bacteroidia > Cytophagales > Spirosomataceae > Spirosoma. The sequence goes on along the minus strand of JACMPG010000044.1, from coordinate 1,545 downwards.
TAGCGTGACCAGCGCGGTGAGCCGGCCAGAATTCGCCGGAGCTGGTGATCAAACGACGCGGGCGTAATGGGAATCAGTGTCCCGCTACCATCCGATGAGCTTTTTACCTTTGGGGGCGGTGGGGGAGGCTGGTCGGTATCCGGGCTATATTGAACGTCGTTGGCGCTGCTGCTTTTTACTTTTGGGGGCGGTGGGGGAGGCTGGTCAGTATCCGGGCTGTACTGAATATCAATAGCACCTGTCAATAAATGAGCTTCAGAATTTGTCTCGCCTTCCAACAACACCAAATGTGGGTTACAGTGGCAAACGCCGATTATTCTGACGGTTACTTTCTTTTTTGCTCTGTCACGCGCATCCTGGCCTTCCAGCAACAGCCTGCGCTGCTTGGTGTCAATTGGGGCGTCGAGATGAGCAACCAATTGATTCCGCACCACCAGGCGCAATCCTAACGGATCACCAGGGTACGGTACTACGTCAGGAACAGTACGTCCCTCCTTCACCAATTCTGCGATTCGCTGGTGAAAATGGACTTGATCTCTCGTAGGTCCAGTAGGCTTTTTGTAATTGCTATTCATATTACATGTTGTGGATTATTCTTTCGGGCTCACTTTTGTCTTCCAAGTTGCGGCTAATTACTTCGTTCAGCAATTTTTTGGCCTGCTCTTTATCCTGCGGTTGTTTTGGCTTCAGGCGGTCAATGGCTTCGTAGAACCGACTGAGGTTGCTGAACAAGTCCGTGCACTTGTTTAGGCAGTGGATGCCGCCGATGGCTTAGTCGTAATTACGTCAGCGAAAGCAAACATGCCCAGCGCATTTAATACGTTGGGCATGTTTGTAATAAATTTCATAGGCGACCAAGTGATCTACTACTAATCTTTAACTTTATGAGGAGGGGTTATAGTGTCGCCATCAGATGCTTGTTCAGGTATTCCGTTCGGAAACACTTTGCTTTTCTGCTCAACCTATTCTTGAGGTTTGACTTGGCTTTCTTCGCAAGCAGCAAGGAATGTAGCCAAGACCAACGTCCCTGTTAGGAGACGCAACGAAATTACCTATTTCATAGCTTCTAATGGTTAATGTTAGAGTTTTACAAGACATTACAGTTTTTTAACCCACTGCTCAGCCTCGCTTTTGTCTTCCAAGTTCCTGTTAATGACGGTGTCGAGCAATTCTTTGGCCCTCTCTTTATCCATCGGTTCGTTACGCCTAATGCGGGCGAGAGCTTCCAAGAACAAACCGGGGTTGCTGAACAGATCGGTACGCTGCCCAAGCTGCTGAAATCGCTCGATGGCTACGTCATATTTTTGTTGTTGGAGAGCTGCCAGACCCGCAAACTTTAGCAGCCGGTCGCTGCCCAGTGTTGCCCCCAGCCCGCCTTTAAGGGTAGAGCCGGACAGCTGCCTGTTTTGCTGTCGGTTTAATTCACGGGTAAAAATGGTTTCGGCTTCGGCGTATTGCTGCCGGTTATACAGATCTATTCCCTGTTCGAGCGAGCTAACGGCGTCCCCGCTCATGGTAGTGCTGAGCTGACCGTACTTGTCGGCT
>JACMPG010000368.1 GCA_014377625.1 Spirosoma sp. | reverse complement strand
TTCACCTTGAAAAGTTTAGCCAATATTGGCTTGAGAATCGCTTCGATGCTCATGGGTCGTAGGGGATGAAATGGGGATTTCAAGCTTACGACCCTTTTTGCATTTGGCCAAATCAAGCCCTAAAACTGCTCACAGTATTAATAGACGAAAGTTTTGCAGTACTTTTTGTATTCATTTGAACTATTCAAATGAATAATAGAACTATTCTTGCAGTACTTTCTGTATTGTTGCTTACTACAATCTCAAAAGTAGTAGGCTACTTTTAGATCTCCCAATCATTTATTTTCAAGATTTAGCGAGTCAAAGGGACTCTTTATCGCTTCGATTGTTCGTTTGCTTACGTGTGTGTAGCGTAGGGTAGTCTTGATGTCATTATGGCCTAATAGTTCCTGTATGGGTTTGATGTCTGTACCTGCCTCATGCAGGTGGGTAGCGAAGCTATGACGCAAACTATGGAAGGTTACGGATTGCTGGATTTTGGCAGCATCTTTGGCACGATGGAAAATACTTTGCAAACTGCGGGTACTGTAAGGCTCACCAGCGTACTGTCTGTCGAAAAGCCAGTCGCCAGGTTTATAAGCGATGTTCAGCACTAAGACACGTAGTTATGTTTTATCATTTATTTTTTATCGGACTTGTAAAGAAAGTAAGTCCAAATAAAATGGCAAAAACTGAATATATAATTGCTACAATTAAAACATATTTTAAGTCAAAGTTGTGAAATGAAACTTTCAGAAGAGCCAGTCCAGCAACTGTAAAGTGTAAAAAATTTCCAATGCAAAGAGGTTTTGAATAAATACCTCCAATTAAAGCCGTTTTTGCCATCCAATTCATTAATGAAAATCCAAGATATAATGCACCTGTAATCTGTATTAATAAAGCTGGCAAGACAGTTGGTGTCAGCTCTGCATAATTTAAAACTTCTGTAGGTAAAAAAGTAGTAAATATCCCAAGAATTCCCATACATACTGAACTTGCAATCATTAAATACTTTGTATTCATTTTAATGTGGTTTATTAATTTGCAAATTTAACTACTAAGCGGATATTAGCAGTTAAGGTTGCTTTTCAAGAAAAAAGTTTTTAAATGCATTGATAAAATTTATAAAATCTTCTTTCGTTTTATTGTTAATAATTTGTCCTTCTTCGTTTACTTTACCCTTTATTCCTTGAATTAATAGTGTTGTTTCTTTAGTAAATTTTGCCATAACAGTTTTCATAATTAACTGTAATTCCTCATGTCCTTTCTGTCCATCGGCGGAAGCAGTAATGAGACCAATTGGTTTGTTAGAAAATGCTGTTGTAGAAACGCACCATTCAATTGCATTCTTTAGCCCGCTTGGTATGCTAAAAACATATTCAGGAGTACAAATTATTATCCCATCCGCATCTTCAACATTCTTTCTGAATTCTATTACTTCTTTCGGTGGATTATCAGTCGAAAGTTCTGGATCAAAATGCGGAAGCGTTTTTAAATCTTTAAAGATCAATAAATTAAAAATATCTTTCGTCAAAATAGCGAAATTATCCACAAGCTTTTCGTTGGCAGAATTTCTGCTGGCACTTCCAATAATCACAAAAATATTTTTCGTCGTTGTCAATTGCTTTTTGTATGAATAAAACTGTGTATACCAAATCGAAGATTATGGCTTATTGAGTTGAGTAGTTTGTTTGGCTTCTTCGATAGCTACGGAAAGATAGCGGTCGAAGCTGTCAGAATAGCGGAAAACGCAGTCCTATTTTGGTTGTCAGGTAACTATTTGACTGAGCCGCTGGTGTTTCGGCGGGCACTATATACGCGTCAACTTCGCCGAAAAGCCCCACCGGTTTCGAGAATTGCCAGTTCATGCCGAAGCCAGCCATTGCGTATAGCGTACGGTGCGAAGCTGACTCCAGCGACAATAGTTGCGTTTGTGAACTGTACAGGGGCGCAGGCAAGGTGATGATGTTTAGCCCCGCCCCACCCGTCAGAAAAGCCCGCACTCGGCGCTGACCAATGTGCCGGATACCATACAGACCGATTGCGTTGGTGATGTAGTCGCCCTTTAGATTGGCGATGGCGGGGCGCAGGGCCGGGTCGAGTTTGGCCAGCAGCTTAGCCGACTGAACCGGCAGGGTATTGCTGTCCCAGGCCCCGGCAACAGACCAAACGGGCGTTAGCTTATATTCGAGTGTGAATGACGTACCTCGCCCGTTTTGGGCTGCCGTTCGTAGGTTGCCCGCCGGAAACGCCAGACTAACGCCCGTCGTCGTAAAAAAGCGACCGTCGGATACCGCGTTGGTGGGCGTTTGGGCCGTTGCCAACTGAACCAAACCCGTACCGATGGTCAGCCACAACCAGCACCGGGATAGACGGGGCTTTAGCTGTTTTTTTGTCACGTTGTGGTCTAAATAAGGCTGATGGTTCAGCCGGGATTGCCCGTCCATAGTTAGTGCGCCTGATGCTGAACTGTTGAGTAGGCCACGCCGAAATGGGGCGGCAGGACAATCATGGCGAAATCGCTGTTGACGGCCACCTGAATCAGGGCCATGTGGTGAATGGCGTGTTCGAGGTTATAGAGCAGTTCGCGGGCAAACGACGACGGAATCTGAATGCGTTCGGCACCGGCCACCGACAAATCGGCTTCGAGGTGTAGGGGCTGGCTGAGGTCCATCCGGTGAATGGCCCGGTCGAGGGTACTAATGCGTCGGAGGGCTTCGTCGGTATCTACTTCGAGCCGGAGATCGCGCTGCCGTCGGTCGTAGTTAAGCTGTCCGGTTTCGGCACTGTTGACCAGGAGTTCGTAAAATTCAAGAATATGCCGGACATGCTTCCCAATGGTGTTGCCCGACAGCACACCCAGCGAACGGGTGTAGTCGGCATCGCTAAGTTGGTTCACTACGTCGGCGAGTTGCAGCAGAATATCGGTATTGGCGGATTTTAGGGACATCACAGAGTCAGGTGTAAACGATGAATAAGGAAGGTTAGTAATTGGCACGGACGGTCTTTTTACCAAAAATGGGGGACAGCAACCGGCTCACGACGGGTACCCACTGCTGCCGCGTCAGGGCGAGGATAATCCCACAGCTAACTGCCACAATGACGGCCAGGAAGAACAGATAACCACCATCGCCAAGGACGTCGATGCCCAACACGGTCAGATGTGAGAGAATAGCCCCGCCCATGACGCTCAGACCAATGCCGGCACCAATCCAACTGGTACGTGGCACCAGAATCAGAATAGAAGCAATCAGTTCAACAACGCCCGACCCGATGCGGCCCCAGGGTTCGATACCCAGTTTTGAGAAGATATAGACCGATTCGGCCTCGGCTCCGAACTTGAAATACAGCGTCTGAAGCAAAATAATGGCGGCAGCTAAGCGAGCGGCCCAAAGCAGGTATGTCAGTGGCTTTTTCATGGCAGTAGTTGTTTTCGTGAATCGGTTATGGCTACGTATCAGCCGTTGGTTGCTATGGATATGCCAAATACCGTTCCAGTTGCTTTATACGCGTAGAAAACGCCATATCTGTACGATAGGGCCGCTTTTTCAGTGAACTGTCTGGGAGGTTTCGGTTTTGAGTTTTTCGATATTTCCGAACTAATTCGGAATTTCAGGATGTGTTGCTTCGCGTTCAGTTTGTAATTGGGTGGGATACAAAAAGGGCCTGCCCGACAATGAATGTCGGGCAGGCCCTTTTTGTGAACTGATTTTATCCCATGCTTATTCGGCTTTGGTGTCTTTGAGTGCAGGCCAGTTGGCATCGGCTTTTTTGATGCGGTCGTTGCGGTCTTTCGTCCAGAGCGATTTTACCTTCGGGTTGTAGTTGAGGTATAACTTGTCATCCACAATCGTGAATGCATCGGGATCGGTCGGCGATTTATGCCCTTCCGACAGGCCGTAGGCGCAGTAGCCACCGTATTGGGGTGCGTATTTCGCCGGGTTGGCTTTGAAGGCATCGAGGTTGGCCTGGTTGGCAAACGACCACGTCACGTCCTGCCACTGATACGTAAAATCCGGGTTGCCCTTTACGGGTTTGTTCTCGGAAAAATAGGCAACGGGGTCGTACCCCCGAATAGCCTGATGGTCGGGGGCAAACACGTCGGAGCGCCGACCGGTCGTTTGCTGGGCAAACGCTGTTGCAGTCAATAGCATAAAGAGTAGCGTGAACTGACTGAATTTGGTTTTCATAGATGTCATGAGTTAAACAGAATTGATTCGTGAACGGATTGGTTTATGGCAACCCGCCAGCAGCATCGGGTGCTGCATGATAAGGTTGTCCAAAACCACCCGCCAAATACCGCTCCACAACCATAACGTTTACCGAAAAAGCCCCTGAATGACCCATTGACGCCCATAAAAGCCGTTTTCTGATTACGAATGCATCGCCTGGGCGAGACAAAGATTCACGGTATATCGTACTTGTTTCGCTATTCAGGGAGGGCATGGTTCGCAGCCGAATCCCCGAATCTGTTAGCCGGGTCTGTGTTGTCTGTGGTATACTTCCGGCTTTACGACAATACGAACCGGCTACTTCACGGTCCACCGTGAAATTTCCGATATTTCGTTAGTTCACGGACATATAATACAGAGAATTAAAATAACTAACTATTTGATTTTCAATTAACTATGAACTAATTTTTGGACTGGCACAGGGATTGGAGAGGAGGATAGAACAATTCCTTACCTGCTATGTGTACCGTCACGTTTTTACCCGATGCCACCAACGGCTTTATCCTGACCCACAGCCGGGACGAAAAATCTATCCGGCCCGCTGCGCTGCCCCCCCGCACTCTGTACATGGGTGGCCAGGACGTCACCTTTCCGCAAGACCCGCAGGGCAAAGGTACCTGGGTAGCCACGTCCAGCACACTTACCGCCTGTTTGCTCAACGGCGGTCTGGTACCCCACCAGTTGCAGCCACCGTACCGGCACAGCCGGGGTTTGGTGGTGCTCGATGTGTTTGATTACGTCTCCATCGACTCGTTTCTCAGGCACTACCGCTTCAACGGGCTGGAACCCTTCACGCTGCTACTGGCCGAAGCGGAGCGGCTGGTCGAGGTTCGGTGGACAGGCAGACGGGTGATTATCAACGGAAAAGACAACCGACAGCCCCACATCTGGTCGTCGGTTACACTTTATAGCACCCACGTCATTCAGGAGCGGGAACGCTGGTTTACCGACTGGCGCCAGCAAACGCCCGTCTGGTCTTTGCCGGGGATTCGGCAGTTTCACAAAACGGCGGGCAACGGCGACCCGGCCAATGCGCTGCGGATGAACCGGCAAAGCCAGTATTTTACCGTAAGCCTGACCAGCGTAGTGCATGCCAACGGGCAAAGTAACATGCAGTACGAAGACCTGAGTCAGCCCACCCTCGCCCATGTAACACCAGCCCCCCAACCGTCCAGCTACCACTATGCAGCCCACTGAGCTAACCATCGACCGCCCCGTCGAATCCGCCCTGCCTGCCCCAACGGTTCGGCTTGCCCGTCAGTCCCGCGCCATCCGTTCGTTGCTGATTCGGCTGGGTTCGTGGGAATACTGGCCGTTTAGTATCGTTTACCTTCCCGTGTTTGGGTATTGGCTCTATCTGTCGCTCAAAGCGCGGTCGTTATTCTTCTTCTCGGCGGCCAACCCATCCATCGAATCGGGCGGGCTGCTGGGCGAATCGAAGATTGACATTCTGGACCGGATCAGCGGGGAGTTCAAACCAAAGACTCTGTTCGTGGCCGTGGCTGATGCCCTGCATACTGTCTGGACGCAGATGGACGAAGGGGGGATTACGTTCCCCATTATTGCCAAGCCAGATGCCGGGGAGCGGGGTTGGGGCGTCGAGAAAATTGAGCATTGGGAAGGGCTGGTCAACTACGCGCAGCAAAGTCCGGTCGATTTTCTAATCCAGGAATACGTCGATTACCCCCTTGAGTTGGGCGTGTTTTATTACCGGATGCCGGGCGAAACGAGGGGAACCATCTCGTCGATTGTCCAGAAAGAATTTCTGAGCGTAACGGGCAACGGCCACGACAGTATCGACGCGCTGATTCGGCAAAACGACCGGGCGTTGCTACAACTCGACGCGCTGACGGCCAAATTTGGCGACCGCCTACACCGCATACCCGCGCCGGGCGAACCCGTGCTGCTTATGCCTATTGGCAACCACAGCCGGGGCACAACGTTCCTGAACGCCAATCCCCTCATAACGCCCGATCTGGAACGGCTCTTCGACCGCATCAGCCGACCCATCGACGGATTTTACTACGGGCGGTACGACCTGCGGTGCCGGAGCCTGGCCGATTTGCGGGCTGGGCGACACATCCGTATCCTGGAACTCAATGGGGCCGGGGCCGAACCGGCGCACATTTACCAGCCCGGCTTTTCAATCTGGACAGCCTGGGGGGTATTGCTAAACCACTGGCGGGTATTGTATGAGATCAGCCGCGAGAACCACCGCCGGGGCATTGCCTACATGACCTTCGCCGAAGCCCGTACCATCTACCGGCGCATTCAAACCACCAAAACCAAACCGAACTAAGCCATGCCAACGCTTTTTATGAACTTCGCTACGGGCTTGCTGGTCAGCTTTTTAGGGACGCTGCCACTGGGCGTACTCAACATCACCATCATGCGGGTATCGCTGCGTCAGGGGTTGCGGGCAGCATTGCAGTTTGCGGTAGCCTGCGCCCTGGTCGAGCTGGTGTATAGTTATATCTCGGTTGAACTGACGCAGTCGTTGCTGCATTACCCCGCCCTGAAACCGCTGACCGGGGGGGTGGCTGCCATCTTGCTGCTGGGTATGGGTGTGTATTACATCCGCAAGCAGTCGCTGCCTATGACCGATCAGCGAACCATCCGCCCGTTTTTGCTGGGTGCGCTGCTGAGTGCCGTCAACGTGGTCGCGTTTCCGTTCTGGATTCTCTACACCACGCTGCTGCAATCCAACGGATACGTCGGGCTGATGGGCGATGCGCTGATATACCTCTACGTGCTGGGTATTGCTGTCGGGACACTGGCTGGTTTGCTGCCGTTCATTCTCGGCAGTCGTTACCTCACCCGCTGGTTCGTTGCCCATCAGCATCAACTCGACCGTACAATGGGTGTCCTGTTCGTAGTCCTGTCAATTTTCCAGACCTTTACGCTTCTGTACTAATTAACTCATCATCAATTAATTACAATCAAAAATTAACCACTTAAAATCATGAATAAACAGTCATTTCTCCGAATCGCCGGCGGATTGCTGCTGGGCGTACCCCTGCTATTTTCATTGCCTTCGTTCGTATCGACAACGCCGACAGATGGCGCACTATCAACGCTAACGGTTGGTAAGCCCCCGCGCCGGGTGGAGAAGACAGAAGCGGACTGGAAGAAAATTCTGACGCCCCAGCAGTTCAGTATCATGCGGCAGGCCGGTACCGAACCGGCGTTTACCAGCCCACTGGCCGACAATCACCAGCATGGTGTGTACCGTTGCGTGGGATGCCACGAACCCCTATTCACCTCCGAAGCCAAGTTTGAATCCGGTACGGGCTGGCCCAGCTTTTTCACGCCCGTCAGCCCGAACATTGTGAACAACCGGCGGGATACCAGCTACGGCACCGTGCGAACCGAGGTGCAGTGTGCCGTTTGCGATGCACACCTCGGCCACGTCTTTGCCGATGGGCCTAAACCCACCGGACTTCGGTACTGCATCAATGGCACCGCGCTGGAATTTGTTAAAAAGTAAGGTTAATCACAGACCATCAATCCCATGAAAATCAACCAAATCATTGCTCTGTCCCTGTTCGTTCTGGCGGGTTGCGTGCAGGCTCAGGACACGACACCGGCCAAACTACCCGTGCTCAAACCCGGCGAAGCCGTAGCCACCTTTGCCGGTGGCTGTTTCTGGGCGCAGGAAGAAGCCTTCGACCAGCTTAAGGGCGTTCGCGAGGTTATATCGGGCTACTCGGGCGGCACCGTAAAACAACCGACTTATCAGCAGGTTGGCATCGACGAGACCGGTCACGCCGAAGCCGTTCAGGTCTATTACGATCCCAGGGTAATCTCGTATCAGGAGTTACTAACCGGCTTTTTTGCCGCCCATGATCCCTCCACACTCAACCGACAGGGGCCGGACGTGGGCCGCGACTACCGGTCGGTGGTGTTTTACCGGACACCCGCCGAGAAGCAGGCCCTCGAAGCAGCCATTCAGCGCGTGAACGCGTCGCACCACTTTTCGGGACCGGTCGTGACGGAAGTAGTACCGTTTTCGGTGTTTTACCCCGCCGAGAACTACCACCAGAACTACTGCAAACTGCACCCCGATCAGCCGTATGTTCAGCACGTGTCGTTGCCCAAAGTCGAAAAACTACGGCAGGCAATGGCGGGCAAGCTGAAGCCCGACAGCCGCCTGTAATACGTTAATTACCCACTTAGATGCGCTGCTACCCCTTGCTCATTGTCTTCGTCCTGCTCGTTGCGCTGCTACCGCAGTGCATGTCGCTGCGCATGTCGGACAAAAAAATCGACGCCTATTTTGCGGACAAGCCTGTGAAACCCCGCTTTGCCACGATCATGGTGGGCGACCGGCCTATCCATTACGCCCGCATCGGAGCGGCTGCGCCGGGAAACGATACTCTACCAACGGTGCTGTTTGTACACGGTTCGCCGGGGTCGTGGGATGCTTTCATCAGCTTCTTCGCCGATTCGTCGCTGTACAACCGGGCGCAGTTGATTTCGGTAGACCGCCCCGGCTTTGGCAAGTCGGGGCTGGGCGAGCCGGAGCCTTCGCTACAGCAACAGGCGGCTGACATCGCTCCGCTGCTGCGGCTGAATCATTCGCACCGGAAGCTGATTCTGGTGGGCCATTCGCTGGGTGGGCCGGTCATTGCCCGCATTGCGATGGATTACCCCGATGAGGTGGGCGGGTTGATTTTCGTGGCTCCCTCAGTGTCGCCCGAACTGGAGAAACAGGAATGGTATCGGCCCATTGGGGCTGTATTTCCGTTCCGGTACTGGTTGCCTGCCGAACTCGACGTGAGTAACCGCGAGATTCTGCCGTTGCGGGCTGAACTGGAAAAGATGCGGCCCCTCTGGTCGCGGATTCGGGTGCCGGTAACGATCATTCAGGGCGAGGATGATCCGCTGGTGCCGCCGGGTAACGCGGGCTTCGCCCAAAAAATGCTCATCAATGCACCCGTGACGGTGCAGATGATTCCGAAGATGAACCACTTTATTCCGTGGAGCCGTCCTGACCTGATTCATGATGCCATTATTCACCAACTCACGACAAACCAGTAATCTGACCAGGTGGTCAACCGAAAATTATGATCGCTACCATGCTCTCAACTACCCGTCGAACGCTGCTGCTGTTCGCTTTTCTGACGGTATCGACGCTGCCAGTCCTGGCGGGGCCGTGGCTGCCGGGTGCCCGCAAAGGTTTCGTACAACTCGGCTATTCGGGCCTGTACTACAACTCGGTATTTGGCTCCAACGGCTCTGAACAGGCGTCGTTCCGCAACACCAGCGACGTAACCCTGCAACTCTACGCCGAATATGGCATCGGCAAAAAGTGGGGTCTCCGGGGTGTGTTGCCTTATAAACTGCTCAGCACCGGACCCAGCACCAGTACGGTAAACAACCCGGTGCCAGCAGGAACGCTCAACGGCATCGGCAACATAGGTTTCGGCATCAAACGCGCCCTGCTCGACGGCCCCGTTAAAGTCAGTATCGGCGTTGACGGGCTGGCCAACACGTTCACCAACAACGACCGGCTGGGCCTGCGCACTGGCTATGAGGGCTGGACGGTACTGCCGTATTTGTCGGTCGGGTCGGGGGGGAGTCGCACGTATTACTTTGTCGAAGCGGGCTACGGGTTTATGTCGCAGAACTATAGCAACTTTCTGAAACTGAACGGCGAGCTGGGCTATAAACTCCTGCCCCGCCTGTGGGTGGCCGGTACGCTTGACTTCCGATTACCTGCCAAAAACGGCCCGTTTTTCAATACCGAAGCCTACCGTTTCACCGGCACCTACCTCAACGACCAGATGTATCTTGGCGCGGGTGTCAAAGCATCGTACGATCTCGTACCTGACAAAGTTGGTCTCAGTGGTAGTGTCATCGGTGCATTGGCTGGACAGAACGTGCCGTTCTCGAGGTCGTATAACGGCGGTATTTTTTATAAATGGTAACCCCCCCTTCACGAATCAACAATAGACATGAAATCAAGAATCGTATCAACCGCCCTACTGCTCGCGCTGGCTCTGCTGAGCGGATGTAACTCCAAAGAAACCATCGAACCCGTGTCGTCGGTACCGCCCCTGACTACACCCGTGACCGTAGTAGCCATGCCCGCTGCCGGTACCGACACAACGGGGCGGAAGCTCATCGTGCAGGGTACATTCGTCTCTAACGTACACACGACGAGTGGCACGGTGGCGGTGTACGAAAAAGCGGGAGGACGAACGCTGGTATTTACCAACTTCAAAACCGACGGAGGACCCGACCTGCGGATTTACGTAGCTGAAAACACCGACCTCCGCAACTTTGTGGAACTGACTAAACTCAGTAACTCCGGCAATTTCAGCATGGACCTCCCCGCCAGTATCGACCCCAAAAAGCAGCGGTACGTACTGATCTGGTGCAAGGCGTTTTCGGTGCTGTTTGGTAATGCCGAACTGAAATGACACCAACCCGTTTATTGGGCGCATTCTTGTCGGGACGCGTATGCTGCTGATTAAAGTTGACAGGTATTAAAAAAACGAACCGGGTGATTGAAGAAGCACGGCGGGCCTGCGGTGAACTCGAGCTGAGAAAGCAGGCCCGCCGTAAACTACCTCGCAATCAGGTCGGCCGCCCTATCGAAATCGTTATGCAATTAGGCAGGTACCTTGCCCGTCAGGTGCCTGCCACGTACCGCGGATGGTCGTGTTGTTTTGGAGTGCTGCGAGTTTGGTAATCCCACAAGCCTGGTACCACTTACGGTCCTGTGTTGACTGGAATACCACTTGCAGTTGCGTGGTACCGGCCGGGATTTTTGCCCCGGACGGTGATTGCCCCCCACTCATGGTCAGTATCGAGGTCCAGGTGCCGTCTATCAGGCAGTTTAACTGGATGCTGGTAACCGGCTCGATTTCATTGGTGACCGTTACAGAAAGTTCGGTCGGAATGCCGCCACCACCGCCCGGCGTAGGGGGAAGGGGAAGATTATATGGATTGGTGCCCAACGTACTACAATCCAGAACACCCGACGTGCTGGGCTTACCGGCTGAGAAGCTGGTGATCGCCTGATAGGCTTTTTGCAAATTGGCAAATCCACCGAAGGACGTTGGCTGATCGGCTGCATCCACCAGGCCGAAGCTTGCACCGTCCTCTTTATAGCGAAAAACAAAGCCACCAGAGAATATGTCGGCCATATTGATCGTGTTTCCGTTCCATTCAACGGGCTCACTACCAAAAAGATAAGGCACATCGTCGAAGAGACGTGGATTGACGGCATTGGCGCCATATTCGGTCATGATGACCGGGATGACGGGGGTAGTACCGTTGACCATGAACTGCTGAGCCAGGTGATAATAGGCGTCAAGGTGACCTGGCAAACCACCGGCTGCCCACCGGTAGCAGTTATAGCCTAACACATCCAGTCGTTCCTGTGGCGAGCCGCACATGTAGGCCGCTACCGCCGGAATAGTGTAATCTGGATCGTCACGTTCAGCACAACCGATTGGGATGTTACGATACCCTTTTTGCGCCATATAAGCCCGCAAATCACGCGCACCCGCTTTGATGATGCCTGGAATGGGGTAGCCCGGTGACAAGCCGGGTGTAATGGCCTCGTTGGAGATGGAAAAATACAACACATTATCGTATTTGGCGAAGGCATCTGCCACGCTTTTGATGCGGTTCAGAAACGTGGCGGTATACTGGGGATTTTGGGCATTGATGGCCGTTTGACTCGTTACCGCGCCCACCTCCACGTAAATCTGGTTGGCGGCCAGCAGGCTCATCACCTTATCATGTGGCAGGCCGGGATCCACCTGGTATACCCGTACGGCGTTGATACCCAACTTTTTCCAGTTTCCATCGACCAATCCCTCAATGATCGATAACTTATCGTCAGAAAGGGGATCTACCCCATCCTGCGGCTGGTAACAAAGCCCTTTGGGCGACCACCGTTGGTTATTGAGGTAGAAGAAGTTGTTTTGGATTTGAATGCTATCGACCATGTTTTTGAGTGTTTATGGAGTAAAAGAGAACAATAGCGGCTCATTTTGTGGGCATTTGCCACTTGTAGAGGCCCGGCAGTACGAACCGGTAAATCCTGCGAATAAGTACAATAATTAAATTGCACACTATTGACTGTTCAATTTGACTGTTGCCACCAGTATCTGACCATTGACTTCCCAGGCACATAGAGCCGTTTGTCCTGTCACAGCAAGGCTGGGCATCTGTCCTTTACCCATAGCAACCGTTGGCCCATTGACCGGTTTTACCCAAACTGCATTTTCTTCATCCCAGGCATAGACTGCCCCTTTATTGCCTGCGGCCACTGTGATATTTTTACCCGTACCAATACTGCTTTCTGCATGACCGGGTATGCAGGTATATAGTGTGTTCTCGCGTCGCCACGCAGTTACAGGTTGTCCAATGGATGAAAGTACTACCGCTCCTCCATCCATCGGACAGCCGTTTAATTTCCAGGTACCCAGGCCTAATTTTTGTGGGGAAGGATATGTCAAACCACCATCGGTTGAATGGGCTAAGTATAGGTCGCGGGAGCCACCAAGCCAGTTCCTGAACTGAATATAAACGTCATTACCCTGGGCGGCAATGGATACTTTACAGCATTCGCAAACGGAGCCGTCCGGCGATTGGTAGATTATCTGGTTTGGAGACCAGCTACGCCCCCCGTCGTGCGAGGTTGAGCCAACAATCTTATTGTGATTATTGCCCCGCAGATCCAGCCAGACACTGTGAACTACGCCTTCTGAGGTACCGGCAATAGCCTGAAAACCTTCCTTGGCAACTGCTGGCCTATCATTGACACGCACCGCAGATGACCATTTACCCTTGAGTCGATCAAGTGAGTAAGCATAGATATCTCCCATCCGATCTACGGCTGTAATGACAACGTACTGACCGGCAACGACGACCTGCGGCCCGCGCTTAGCTCCGGCTACTAAATTTGGCAGGATGGCTACGGCCACTGGTTTGGTAAAGGTAGATGACGGGTTATTGGTCGTTGCATAATAAATGGTGGAGTCCTGCCCATAGACCAGATGGAAGGTTCCCTTTGCATCAGCCATGACGACTGGCAGGTGTCCAGAACCAACAGTCTCAACAGAAGTTAATGGTTGGGTAGCAGACAGCATGGTCGCCATTAACCCCAAAAGCAGCATGAAGATGTTCATCGGCAGCAGAATTTATTTGATAAACGTAGTGAAAAGGCGATAAAGCACTGAATTGTCTGCGTTGGTTTTAACCTTTTACCCCGGCGAATTCCGGCCTTACTTCTTCTGATCAGAAAGAAAGGCAAGTAACGAGGCAAACTCTTCGTAAGATAAGGCATTCACTAATCCCGTTGGCATCATGGAGGTATCCATCTCCTTACGGGATAGAATATCAGATACTTTTACGGGGTATACCTGACCGGTCACGTCACGCATTACCACTTTGTTAGCCGTTTCTTCTGTCACGAAGCCCGTGTAGCTTCTATTCCCTTTTGCTGTAATCATGACCGTGGAAAACCCCTGCGAGATGGAGGCATTGGGTTTCAGGATAGATTCGGCAATCTGCTCCCGATTCATAATCGAGCCGATTTGCCCCATAAATGGCCCCTTCATGGCTTCGCTGCGGCTCAGGCTGTGGCAGGCAATGCACCCCTGCTGGGCAAACAGGCCTTTCCCAATTTGGGCATCTCCCTTTATTTTGGCCATAGCCAACATGACATCCTCAATGGATGCTTCGCCCACCTGCCCCTTTTTGTTCCTGATTTTTTCCAGGTCCACCCTGGGTTCCTCTTTTGCCACTACCACCGAGTCAGGGCCAAATTCGGTAATCTCCATCCGGTGCCGACTGTTCAGATCGGTATAGAATTTCTTGTTCGATGATTTATTCCATTCGCCCACCAGAAAGTCCCGGATTCCGGGCGACGATTCCCACGCAATGGCTTTGTAGTACGGGCCGTGCGTATCGGGCCGGGTACTCCACCACCAGGACCCGTCGTAGTCGGCTTCCTGTTTATAGAGTCGCGAGAGGGTAACGAGCATCTGGTTTTTCAGGGCTGTATCGTCCGTTTTCTTGTAAGCGGCCATCAATCCATTCACGGCTTTGGGGTTGTGCATGTAGCGCAACGCCCAGAGTGCCAGCGTGCTGTTCTGCGTTCCAATGGCCTGTACACAGGCATCCACCGCGTTGAGAGCGACCAGTGCCCGCACGGCCAGGTGAGCCGGAATAATGGCAGAATTGGGTGTGGCGTGTGGCCCTTCTGTGCCGAGTGCCGGAGCCACAAACGAAGCGGGTACCTTCACCTGCAACAAAGCCGAAACAGACTCCGGACGACCCAATCGGCCCAGTCCGATGATAGCTGCCGTTTGAACCCGCACTGACGGGTCGTTGAGTCCCTGCATGAACGGTTCGATGGGTACCTGAGCGAGTAGTGGTCTCCGGTCAGACAGGGCGCGGAGGGCATACGGCCGCATAGCGGATTCCGTGCTTAATTTGACGAGGTTAGCAATGCCATCTGCCCCGGTAACCTGGGCGTACGTGTATAGACCGGCAACCCGGCTGGCTGCGGGCAGTTTTGTGTCAGCCGCTATTTTCCAGGCCATTTTTGCCATTTCTTTCGGGGGGCGGGTCAGCATTTCCTGCTGGGCGGCAAGACGAGCAACGGCACTACCCGAATTTAGTAAACTGGCCAGTTTTTTTGCGGAGAGTTTTTTAAGATCAGGGAAGGCTTTATAGGACCAGCTCTTAGGCACCATGCGCACGACAAACCCTTTGTTAGGATTGCCGGAATACCCCGCTCCATCCCAGGCTGACAGATAGGCCCGGCCTGATGCGTCGATGTCTATGTCAGTAATCTGCGCCAGTTTTACGAATTCCTCTTCTTTCTGAGTGAAACTGGGTCCATCCGGTGTAACCCGGTGAATATAAAGCTGACTCCGGCCCCAGTCGGCCATCATGGGAACCTGATTATATTTGGCGGGCCAGGAATCATCGTCCAGAAACAGGGAACCTGTTCCCGAACCACCCCCTACATCGACTAATGCCGGAATAATTTCATCCGTAAAATGCTTGAACAGCATGGGATACCCGTACTCGCCCGATTGAATCTGATTACTGAACCGGATGTTCCAGCCCCCGCCATCGTTGGTATTACCCCGCGCAAACATATTCATGAACGGGTCGATGGCTACGTCGTAGATGTTGCGCAGGCCATGCGTATACACCTCCATCCCGGTACCGTCGGGACGAACGCGCACAACACCACCGCCCAGCATCGTCAGTTTTTTTCCAGACCGATCAACAGCATCGTAAAAACCGAAATCACCCACGGCAATGTAAATCCAGCCATCAATACCCATTCGGATGCCGTTAGTAGCGTGGTCTGTTCCCCGGCTTTTCAGAAAAGTGGGGTTACTGATATGTTCGATTAGGGGCCTGGAAGGGCCGTCGGCCAACCCGTCTCCGTTTTTATCGTCAAAAACCACGAGGTCCATGCCTGTCGCCAGCCCCGTTTTCTTCGAGAACATGGTATGCAGGACGAAAAGCTGGTCGCCAACGGGTAGAATACCACGCGGATTATCGACCGTAGCGAATTCGGTATGGGAATCCACTTTCCCGTCGTTGTCCGAGTCTATCAGTCGGATAATGCGCCCATTACCGGGTTTCTTGCCCAGCGAGCCAATCATATCTACCCCCACATAAACCGCTCCGCCGGGAGCCACGGCCAGACAGGCAGGACTGGGGACCAGGTCGGCACTGGCGAAGTTAGTGATGGAAAAGTCGGCGGGCCAGTTGCTGGCGTTGCGGAGTGAATCGGCCCGGTTCAGCACTGAATGGCTGGCCGCTTTCTCTACGCTGTTTTGTTCTGAATTATTCCATATGCTGAGTAGCAGAACGAGTAGAAAGGACAAGTGAAATTTCAGCATGTTGATTGGTAGGCTAACTCCCTGGTCGTGATATGTGAAATGCCGTATGACATCCTGTGGAGAAAGTATATCCGGGGCTTTCACTACCCATTCTACAACAAAAAATAAGGACCGGTTTTCACCGCTTTGAAATCAAACTGTTTACCCAATGGTTAAAAGGATTTACCAGAAGATGATCCCAACAGCGTCTCGCTGAGAGGAGCAAGGCAGAACGGCTCGTATTGAGTGAGCCGCACCGGCGGATTGAATTCAACAACAGACTGCGCCAACGGCAACCTTATTTGACGGGCACAACCTTATCTTTTGCCAAGCCGATGGTAGTCATTTTGGCCGATCAGCTGCGATAGAGCATCAACATCAGCTTTTGTAATGCCTGTGTTGTCGAAGGCGAGGTCTTCCGAGAACCGCTGATTGTCGTGTATGATGCGCCGGCAGGTTCCACCCGCAAAGGAACCGGTCGGCGTACTTACTCTCATAGATGAGCTGGAGCAGCTTATGCTGCCAATACTCCCGCAGGATAAAGCGACTAACGTCAAAAGCTTCTAAAGGGCTGAAGCTTTTGAAATCGCCCGATTTTCTAAATAGCCGTATGGGTCGAAGTGTTGACTCCGACTCATACGGCAAGATGCTTCACCCTTATTTCAACGGCTTGCCAACCATGTCGAACATCAGGTCTTTACCGCCTACCTCAGCTTCGTACTTCTTCGTACCCGAGGCATCGACAATGATGGCCGCTTCCTTGATTTTCTTGCCCGGCATCTGTTTAGCCACGTAGTCACGGATGGCAGCTGGTAGCTCAGTCACAGCAATGTCGGTTTCGGTCTCTTTCAGGGCGCCTTTGGTGTCAAAGAGCAGCGACATGGCTTTGCCCTTTTCGGTAAAACTGGCTTCGTAGCCGCCATTTTCTTTATCCCACTTGAGGCCCTTAGCCTGGGGATACAATTTGGCAAACGTTGTTTTGGCCGCAGCCGGAACCCCTGCGTTCTGAGCATAGGTTGCACCACCGAGGGTGAGCGTAGCTAATAGCCCGCTTAACAGGTACTTCTTCATGAGTCGTTGCGTTTACTTGGGTTAATTGGTTAACCGAATCAAATGTAGAAGGCGATTATGGAGATAGTCTGTAGTTATAGCCAGCAGCCTACGTAAGTTTTAAGGAGTAGCTATCAACGATTTTCTGTACAAATACCGTCACGCTGAGTACCACAGCACAGACCCGTTAAACCCGTTCGCTCCATATTTTACGCGCATCCTGGGTTTATGAAACTCCTGATGGTAGAAGACGAACCTGTTCTGGCTCCCCCGATCTGACGCTCGCGCCCGACATCGGCCCGGTAGAATCGGGCTTCACCCGGCGGTAGGCGCTGGATAGTTTGGCCCTGCTGGCCCAGCAGGATACGCCGACCCTGATAATTCTTGTGGTTATTTCCTTTAGAGTGAAAGATTTTGTTTCTGCCTGTCCATAACTAATTTCTCTACGCGTACCCGTTATCGGCGGCTTTGTAGCGGGCCTGCCGCTGCTGCTGTTGGTGTTTCCTACGGCGTTGTGGGCGTCCGGACTAAGCACTATATGCAAACCAGATGCGTGAGGATAGAATAAAATCTGGGGATAGGCCAGTCGTTTGCTTTTATCTTTTTTTTGTGAGAGTCAGTAAACCGGCAGATCAAAGCGGGGGGATTGTTGCGCTGTTCTCGGGAGTGGGCAAAATTGCTACGACTGGGTTAAGAAGTACCACTGTCTAAGACTACTATAAGTTATCAGAAATCCATAAAGATTTCGTAAACGGTAGGAACTCGTTCAGGAAGAGTACTGCCTGATAGCCAACACTGTAGTCAGTACAGATGCTCTTTTAGGCTTTCCAAATCAGTCTTGTTTATATAAGATAATTATAACTAATCATCTTATATAAATTTCTTGTTCGATTATTATACCTTTTAAGTCTCGATAAATAAGCAGAATTTCTATTAATAGTGACAAAAAAATTATGATTTATACCGAATAATAAAGATTATGCGGAGTTATTTTGGTCTTTATCGCGCTCATGCGCGAGGTAAGCTCTGTTTGGACTTCCTACCCGCAGGTTGTGTAAACCACAGGCCACCACCATAACCGTGTCA
>JACMPG010000367.1 GCA_014377625.1 Spirosoma sp. | reverse complement strand
CTCACTCACCTGACCGGCCAGAAACGTAACCTGCTGACGGGCTTTTTCGGTGCGGTAGTTCGTGATGTAGTCGGTCAGGTATTCGAGCGAGAGTCGGGCTACGGTAGCAGCCACTACGGGATCAGGCTCCACGGCAACTACGGTGATTACCCCCGTTTTTTTGTCGTAGGCAGCCGACACGGTTTGCTGCACCACTTTAATCAGCTCATCCTGTCCTTTCGTTATCTCAATGGCCTGACTGAAATTTTTGGGGTCCCGCATGGCCTGTGGACTAGTATCCTCATTACTGCCAGAAAACAGGTTAGTCAGCCCCCCCAGCCATCCTTTGGTACGCATTTGCCTGACAAACTGGTTTAACGGCAGTTTTGCCCCCAATTCGGACGAGTACACAGGCTGCTTCAACAGGTTCAGCGCGAACGGAATGCTTTGCAGTACCGTAGGATACAAATCGGGGCGAATGGCATCCTCGCCCCCCAGATTGTCGAGACTGATACCGGCCAGCCCCGCCAGCGACCCCAGACCACCCAGTTTGCTTGCCCCCGACGACTGCGCTTCGGGCATGACCGTTACCTGCGCCGTGTACACGTTGGACTGAGAAACCGCATATATCACGCCGATTACCAGGAAGAACAGCACAAAACGCAGCACGAGCCAGCGGCTCTCGTTCAAAAAATCGATAATATCGCTCAGCCGGATCTCGATCTCGTCCGGGTCGGTTTCGGGTCTCGGCACGGGCTGGTAAGCAGGTTCCTGGGTTACTGACATAGCTAAGCTGACTATCTTCTCAGGTTGACAATTACCGACGCTGCCGTTGCGGCCAGCGTACCGATCAGCGACAGAATACCGATCCGTTCAACCGGACTCAGACCCGCTTTATCGATGGGTTTGAACGGTACGACAATCGACGAACCTGGCTCGACCTTCGGGCGCGAAGTAAAAAACAAAAACCGGTGGGTGCGGTCTTTCCGACCGTTTTGATAGATGATATACGCCTTGTTCTTTCGGGCATTTTCAGTAAACCCACCCCCTTCGCTGATGTAGTCGTCAAAATCATAACCGGTTTTGTAACTTATCAACGACGGGTTCAGGACGGCCCCTTCAATAGACACAATTTCGGACCGGCGCGGTACAAATAGCGTATCATTGTCATTAAGCAGCAGGTTTTCCTCGGCACTGGGGTCTTCCAGAATGCGTTGCATATTGTTACCGATTAGCTGCCCCTTTCGGCTGAACTGCGCACCGGACATATAAGCACTCGGTCGAAGTCCGCCCGCCCGCCGAATAGCGTCGCTGATGCGCTCTTCCCGGCTTGTAATGGCGTAATTGCCGGGAAACATGACTTCACCAAATACGTACACCTGTCGCTGCGCTTCGTAATTGGGCGACGAACGAACGTAGACAATATCGAAGGGCTGGAGTCGGAACGCGTCGGCACTGTCAGGGGCCGTGGATGGCCGGGTTTCGAGCCGGGTCATATAAAGGCCCCGGTCAAGCGAGAAGCGAAATGTTTGCAGCGTATTGGTACGCACCCCTGCCGAGTCCTGCCGGATGCGCCGGGCCACCTCCACAAGGTTCGGTTTGGCTCCTTCCTGAAAGCCACCCGCCTGGACAATCAGGTCGGCTACACTCATGTTGTTTACGAAGTCGATGGTGTCCGGCTTGTTCACAGCCCCTTCTATGGTCACGTAATAGGGTTCGCGCAGATCCTGAATGGATAGCACCGTCAGGCTGTCCTGCCGCTGTAGCGGGATGTCGGCGATTTCGCCCCGGATTAACTTACCGAGATCGAACGACAGGTTTTCGCGGTCCATGTCGGGTCGTTCGCGGCTGATGGTGGCCCGGTTAGTAAAGGCGTCTTTGCGCAGTCCTTCGGCACGGATAATGAGTTGTTTTACCGTTTCCAGCCCCGGTGTCAAGGCATAATCGCCCGGTCGCATGACGGCCCCGGCAATCTGAATGCGGTTTTCGTAGCGGTCCAAAATCTTACCCACAAAGTATTTATCGCCGGACTGCGGCACAAACGAGCCGAGTTGCTCCTGCGTGATGCTGGCAATCTGGCGTTCGCGGTCGGTGTTGCGCCGGAGGGTGATGCTGGCGCGGTAGGCTTCTTCGCCAAAGCCACCGGCAAAGCCCAGTACCGTTTTGAGCGTTTCGCCGGGCAGCAGTTCAAAAATGGCGGGTCGGCGCACCTGACCGCTCAGCTCCACGCGGGTTTCGTAGTCGGCCACCCGGATGACGTCCTGATCTTTGAGGATGATGTTGTCGCGCTGATCGGCCCGCAGGATGAAATCGTAGAGGTCGATGGTGCGGATGGCGCGGTTGCCGCGGATGACACTGATTTTACGGAACGAGCCGGTTTCGGGATTCGGACCACCAGCCAGGTAGAGCGCGTTGAAAGCCGACCCAAGCGACGAGATCGTGTACGTGCCGGGCCGGACCACCTCGCCCACCAGCGTAACGCGGATACTGCGGATGTTGCTCAGCGACATGTTGGCGTACGTACCGCTGCCGGGGCTGTTGAGACCCTGATACCCGGCCTGCCGCAACCGGGCAATGATGCGCTGCTCGGCCTGCTCAAACGTCAGTCCGCTCACGAAGATGGGCGGGATGTTGGGCGGCTTAACGGTACCTTCGGGCGAGACTTTCAGCCGGAAACTGTCCGAAGCTGCACCCGATATGTCGAGACTGATTTCATCGTCGGGGCCAACAACGTAGTTGCGGGGGGTAGCAATGCGCAGGTTCGGCTCGAACGAGAGGTCGGCGTTTTCAAACAGCGACGCGCCAAATACTTTCAGTTTTTTGCTGGTGTCGCGCTGAACGGTCAGCGGCAGCGAGTCCATGATCCGGCGCGACAGCCCTCTGGGTAGGGTTCGGCCATTGGCGGTGTCGGCAAAGACCTGATTGCGCTGACGCCCCGATCCTGAGCCTGAGCGCAGGTCGTTCATACGTTTGCGCATCTTGGCAATGTCGGTGAGCGTATAGCCCTGCGACATGGCCGCCTGTTCGACCTGGGCTTCGCTGAGTCCGCTGGCCTGCGCCCGGCGGTAAAACTCCATTACTTGATCGTCGCTGAGCTGATCGACCCGCGAAGTGCCGGATTGCTGAGCCTGAGCAAGTGCGGGACTACCTGCCGCAAACAGGGCTAAAACAGCGAAAATCAGGCAGATAGAGCGAGCGTAACGTGACAATTTGTCGGTACTGTGCATGAACAGTGGCTATTGGGCCAAAAATTGATTTGCAAACTTGATGTTGCAAAAGTAACGCTTTCCCCGAAAAACGACGTTGCCACACAGTAAGGTACGTCCCAGACTTCCAGTCTGGGGCCGGTTCATATTGCAGGACGGGGCTAAAGCGTTAAATTTGCGGGCAAAACCGTCTCCTTTTTGTCATTCCGAGGAACGAAGAATCTCGATGTAGCTGGTGTGTCTTCTGTTACACTGGCTTATTCTCTCTATTACCAGGAGATGCTTCCTTCGTCAGCATGAAAAAAAGGACATGACAGAAACAAGACTCGTAAACTGATCCAATAAAGAACCAATGATCAACCTTATAGCCAAACTCTTTGGCACCAAATCGCAGAAGGACCTCAAAGACCTGACGCCCTACATTGCGCTGGTAAACACTGAGTTTGCCCAACTGCGCGACCTCTCCAACGATGACCTGCGCCAGGTAACGCTCGACCTGCGGGCCTATATTGCCACTGAACTCGCCAATATCGACAATCAGGTCATTGAACTGAACGAAGCCGCCAACCAGCCCGGCATCAATGTGGATGAGAAAGAAAAGCTGTTCAACCGCATTGACAAACTCGAAGCAGATCGCAACGTTGAACTGGAGCGCGTACTGCTCGCCGTTTTACCCCGCTCCTTTGCCGTGGTAAAAGAAACCGCCCGTCGTTTTACCGAAAACGAACAGCTTACCGTTACCGCTACTGATTTCGATCGGGAGATTGCCACCCGCAAAAGCAATGTACAGATCAACGGCGAACAGGCGCACTGGGCTAACCACTGGGATGCCGCCGGTACGCCCGTCAAGTGGGACATGGTGCATTACGACGTTCAGATTATTGGGGGCGTGGTGCTGCACGAGGGAAAAATTGCCGAGATGGCCACGGGCGAAGGCAAGACCCTTGTGGCTTCCTTCCCGGCGTTTCTGAACGCGCTGGCTGGACGCGGGGTACACATCGTGACGGTCAACGACTACCTCGCCAAGCGCGACTCGGAGTGGATGGCCCCACTGTTCGAGTTTCACGGCCTGCGCGTAGACTGCATTGACAAGCACCAGCCCAACTCACCCCAGCGTAAAAACGCTTACCTCGCCGACATCACCTACGGCACCAACAACGAATTCGGCTTCGACTATCTCCGTGACAATATGGCCCGCGAACCGGGCGAACTGGTACAGCGCAAGCATCACTACGCCATGGTCGATGAGGTAGACTCCGTCCTGATCGACGACGCCCGGACCCCGCTCATTATCTCCGGCCCCGTACCGCGTGGCGATGAGCAGGACTACGCCGAGCTGAAGCCGCGCGTGGCCCGCATAGTGGAAGCCCAGCGGAAACTGGTCTATGATTTCCTGAACGACGCCAAGAAAAAAGTTACCGCCGGCGACGAGAAAGACGGTGGTGTATCGCTGTTCCGGGCGCACCGGGGCCTGCCCAAACACAAGCCGCTTATCAAATACCTGAGCGAGACCGGCCACAAAGCCCTATTACAACGCACCGAGTCGATTTATCTGGCCGAAAACCAGAAGCTGATGCCGGAAGCCGACGCGCCCCTGTACTTTACCATCGACGAGCGCAACAACAGCATTGACCTGACCGAGAAGGGCATCGACTACCTGACCGGCTCGTCGGAAGACCCCAACTTCTTTATCCTGCCCGACCTCTCCATCGACCTTAATCGTATCGACAAAGATAATGAGCTGTCGGAGCCGGAGAAGATACTGGCCAAAGAGTCGGTCATCCGTGACTATGCCGTAAAAACGCAGCGGATCAACACCGTAAATCAGTTACTGAAAGCCTACACGCTGTTCGAGCGCGATACCGAGTACGTCATCATGGACGGAAAAGTAAAGATTGTAGACGAGCAGACTGGCCGGATTATGGAAGGCCGGCGGTGGTCGGACGGATTGCACCAGGCCGTGGAAGCCAAGGAGAACGTCAAAGTCGAGGACGCTACGCAGACGTATGCCACGGTAACGCTCCAGAATTATTTCAGGATGTACCACAAGCGGGCGGGCATGACCGGTACCGCCGAAACGGAAGCGTCGGAGTTCTGGCAGATTTATAAGATGGACGTAGTGGTGATTCCCACCAACCGCCCCATTAAGCGCGACGACGAAGAAGATAAGGTCTATCGTTCGGTACGGGAGAAATACAACGCCGTGGCCGACGAGATTAATAGTCTGGTCGAGAAAGGGCGGCCCGTACTGGTGGGTACGACCTCGGTCGAAAACTCCGAGTTACTGAGCCGAATGCTGACCATGCGCAAGATTCAGCATCAGGTACTGAACGCCAAATACCACCAGCGTGAAGCCGAAATCGTGGCCTCGGCAGGTCAGCCCGGCACCGTGACCATTGCCACGAACATGGCCGGTCGGGGTACGGATATTAAGCTGACACCGGAGTCGAAGGGAGCGGGTGGTCTGGCCATTATCGGCACCGAGCGGCACGAGTCGCGCCGGGTCGACAGGCAGTTACGGGGCCGTTCGGGGCGGCAGGGCGATCCGGGTACGACGCAGTTTTTCGTATCGCTCGAAGATAGCCTGATGCGCCTGTTTGGCTCCGACCGGATTGCGAAGGTCATGGACCGGATGGGTCTGGAAGAGGGCGAAGTGATTCAGCACTCGATGATTACCAAGTCGATTGAGCGGGCGCAGAAGAAAGTTGAAGAAAACAACTTCGGCGTCAGAAAGCGGTTGCTGGAATATGACGACGTGATGAATTACCAGCGCGAAGCCATCTACAAACGCCGTCGGAACGCGCTCTTCGGTGACCGCCTGCCGCTCGACATCGCCAACACGATGTATGACGTAGTGGAAGAGACCGTTGCCAACGCCGAAGGAAATTTTGAGCAGGTAAAGCTGCAACTGCTTACCACACTCGGTCTGGAGACGAAGATGACCGATAACGACTTTGGTCGGCTGAAACAGCCCGCGCAGGTCCGGCAGTTGTACGACGAAGCCGAAGCATATTACGAAGAGAAAAACCACGCCATTGCCGGTAAAGCCCTGCCCGTGCTAACGCAGGTGCTGAACGAACAGGGCCACCAGATCAAGAACATCGTCGTACCATTTACGGATGGCATGCACGAACTGACCGTAGTGGCCGACCTGCGCGATTCGGTTGAGTCGGGCGGGGAGCTGATGGTGCGCGAGATGGAAAAAGCCGTAACGCTGTCCATCATCGATCAGGAGTGGAAAGAACACCTGCGCGAGATGGACGACCTCAAGCAATCGGTGCAGAATGCCGTGTTTGAGCAGAAAGACCCGCTGCTGGTCTATAAGTTCGAGTCCGTAGAGTTATTTAAGCGTTTCCTGAGCAAGGTTAACTTAGACACGATCAACTTCCTGTCGAAGGCCGACATTCCGGCGCAGAACGAAGCCGAAGTGCAGCAGGAAATCCGGCAGGCTCCGGCACAGCGCAGACAGCCGCCCCAGCCGAAGCTGCACACCAACGTAGAGGACTTCGACGACGATCACCTCGCTACCGGCCCCGAAGAGTACGCCCGGCGTATGGCCGAGAACAACGCGATGGGCGCGGGTGCTCCTCCCATGCCGCGTCAGGAACCCATACGCGCAGTCAAAGTAGACCGCAATGCCCGCGTGAGTGTGCAGTACACCGACGGTTCGGTAAAACGCGATGTGAAGTACAAAACCATTGAAAACGACCTGATATCCGGCAAGGCCATGCTGGTTGAGTAAGTATCTTTTTAGACCTAAAAGGTTTCAAAAAAACCTTTTAGGTTTGATATTCCCATTGCTTTTTAGCCCGTTGGTTGATACCTTTATTGGTATTAGTCAACGGGTTTACTCTTTTTCAACGATATGGTAGCCGAAGAAAAACAACTTGCCAGACCACCGTACATATCCCCCGAAGAATACCTCGAACGGGAACGCAATGCCTTCGAGAAAAGCGAATATTACGAGGGAGAAATCAGACCAATGGCCGGAGCATCATTCAATCACAACCGCGTTCGAGACAACGTGAATGGTAAAGTAATCACTCACCTCGAAGAAGGAAATTGCCAGTCGTTCTCCTCTGATATGCGTATCCATCTGCCCGAAACAACGCTGTTTGCGTATCCCGACATTGTCATTGTCTGTGGCGAACCCGAACTTCTTGATGACAACTTCGATAATCTGCTGAATCCGGTCGTGATTATCGAAGTCCTCTCCGACGGCACAGAGAAGTATGACCGTAACCTGAAATTTCAGCGTTATCAAAAAATCCCATCATTCCAGGAATACATCCTCATCGGTTCGCAAACCGTCGATGTAGAAGTATGGCGGAAGGGTGATGCCGGACAGTGGACTTTGGCCGAACAGCATACCGACCCGGCAGCGAGCTTCCGCGTTGACACGATTGACCTGCCCATTTCGTTAAAGACAGTATATGCCCGAACCACTGGCATACTGGTCTGATGCAACTCGTTATTCGTTTATTTTTTGCGCTGGCAGTCGGTTTGTTCAGCACTGCCGCCCAGCCCCCCGCTCCTGTCCGATTACAGCCCCAGGCAGCACCGTTCACGCCCAAAGAATTCTACTTCGCCATCATTACCGACGAGCGACCCGAACGCGGCCCCGTGGCGCGGCTGGTGCTGGCGCCGGGGCAGCGTCCGCAGGCGGTTGATCTGGAGGGCGGGGCCGCGCCCGCTCTGGCGACGTTTATCAATCGCACCTTCCGGCCCAACAAATCAATGCGTCCCGTTGCCATTCGTATTCTCCAGCTAAAAATCACTGAAACCGCCGTAGGCAACCGCGTAACGGGTCAGCTCACACTCACGCTGGCGTTCGACCTGCTCGGTAAAGACGATAGCGACGGTTCTGAGGTCAGCACCCGGCTCACGACGTACCAGGGCAACGCCAGTTATACCCGCCCGCTCAATCAGACCAATGTTATTGAACCAACCCTGCGCGAAAGCATCGTTACGGGCCTAAAAGGGCTGAACGATTACATGGGCCGCGAGTCGGGGAAAAACGAGAAACTGGCTAAAACGCTGCGGGTCGTTTTTACCGAAGACCGGGACATCCGTAACCCTACTGGCAGTGACACTGTATTGTACAGTCCTACCCGCGCGCTGACCTGGGCCGACTTCAGGGCTATACCGCGCCCCACGAGCCGCTATGCTGCCGAGGTATTTACCAGTTTTGCCTATGAAGGAAAAAGCACGGTTAAAAACGGTGTCATCATCCTGAACCTGACGGCGAAGGCGTATATGCTCAAAGACCAGTCATGGAGCCGGGCAGAGTCGAAGAATGGGTATGCGCTCAACCACGAACAGCGGCATTTCGACATCACCAAAATCATTGTAGAGCGGTTCAAACGGAAAATCCATCCCGACAGCCTGACGCTGGCCGATTACAATAGTATCATTCAATACCAGTTTATCGAATCGTTCCGGGAGATGCACCGATTGCAGGAACAATATGACAACGAAACCAACCACAGCATAAACCAGGCCGCGCAGGAACGCTGGAATTTGCGGATAGATACCGAGTTGCAAAGCCTGGGCGTGAAGTAGGTGGTCACTCACTCTTGACCAACCTACTCAAATGAAAAAACCCCGTATCCTCCTCGTCAGCACGGCACATCCGGCCACGGACCCGCGTATTGTGTTCAGGCAGTGCCCCACGCTGGCCGGGCAGTACGACGTAACCTGCGCGTTGCCTAATGCGGACGCATCGGTTTGCGCGGGAGTACAGTTCTGGCGGTTACCGTATTTTCGGCGGGTCTGGTGGCGGGTACTGCTGGTGAGTCCACTGGTGCTGGTACGGGGATTATGGCTAAGGCCCGCCGTGGTTCAGATTTTCGTGCCGGAGTTAATTCCCGTGGCGCTGATATTTCGGCTGTTTGGTATTCGGGTTGTGTACGAGGTACAGGAGAACCTGTATAAGAAAATGCATCTAAAAACCCAGAATCGGGGCGTTGTACTGGAGCAAGCATTTTATAGGTTCGACCAGCTGGCCCGACGGTATTTTTATCTGATCTTTACTGAACACGGCTACCTCAATACGTACACAGATTTAGCCAAACCCTCTGCCATCATCTATAATTACCCGCTACTGCCGTTTCTTGAGCCATTTCGACAAACGTACCGACCGGATAAAACCAACCCATCATTCCTACTGATTGGTCTGCTGAGTGAGGCACGTGCCTTCGATACAATGGTTGGTGCACTTACTCAGATCAAGTCAGATTATCCCGACTTTGTCGTACATCTATTCGGAAAAAAAACGTTTACCGACGACTGGATGCGGAGTCTGCCCGGATTTACTGACGTAAAAGAAAATCTGCGTTTCTACGGCTATACCGATCAGCGCATGGCCCTCACCTACGCAGCCCACGCCACTGCCGGACTGGCTCTGCTCAAACCCGTTGGCGATTACCCCGACTCGTACCCCACCAAGCTTTTTGAGTATATGGCCCTTGGACTGCCGGTTATTACGTCAGATTTCCCGTTGTATCGTGATGTTGTAGAACAGCACGGCTGCGGCTTGTGCGTACCGCCCGCTAACCCGATGGCCATTGTCCATGCGCTGCGATACCTGATTGAGAACCCTGCCGAAGCTGCTGCAATGGGAGATCAGGGACGACGAGCTGTAGAGATGATGTACAACTGGAAAACGGAAGCCGCAAAATTGACTGGCTTCTATTGCACACTATTACCAAAGTAATAAAACAAAAAGATGATATAGTAGTGTTGTTCTAAGGACAAATACTATGCTTTCCCGGAAGGATTTAACTTTCGGGTAAATTTCGGGCGTTTTACTCAACGCTCTCTCTTTCTATATCTGATGTACATTCACGCAGTTAGCCACTACCTGCCTACCGAAGTAGTTAGTAACGAGCACTTTACTAAGCTAAACGGACTATCCAGCGACTGGATTATCGAGCGCACCGGCATTGAAGAACGACGCAAAGCCGCGCCCGACGAGAATACCAACACCATGACCGTTGAGGTCGTCAGGCGATTACAGGAAAAAACAGACCTGTCCACCGTCGACCTGATTGTTGGAGCCACTTACACACCTTACGATACCATCGTATCATTAGCTCATGAAGCGCAGCACGAACTCGGTATCGCCGACATTCCGGTTGTTTCGGTATCGACGGCCTGCTCGTCGTTGTTGAACGCTATCGAGGTGGTTGAAGGTTATTTCGCGCTCAACAAAGCCAGCCGGGCACTGGTCATTGTATCGGAACACAATACCGCCTATAATAACGACGAAGACACGGTGTCAGGTCATTTATGGGGCGACGGAGCAGCGGCCATGCTGATTACCAAAGAACGCCAGGCCGACGGTGATTTTACCATCCTCGGCCTCCTCACGGGTGGAGCAGCGCACACGCCCAAAGGCACAACGGGCGTCATGATGAAGCCCAACGAAGGCGGTGTATCCATGCCACATGGCCGCGACGTGTTCATCAACGCCTGCCAGTACATGCCCAAAGCGAGCTTACAAATTCTGGAACGTTGCGGCCTGACCCTCGAAGACGTCGATTATGTCCTGCCGCACCAGGCTAATCTGCGCATCTCGCGCAACGTCATGAATACCCTCGGCCTGCCCGAAGAAAAACTCATCTCTAACATTCAGAAACTCGGCAACACCGGCTGCGCAGGCTGCGGCATTGCCCTCTCCGAGCAGTGGGACATCTTTCAGAGAGGCCAGCGCATTGTCATCACCGTGTTTGGGGGCGGGTATTCGTTTGGGGCGATGGTTATAGAAAAGTCATAAAGTTGTAGAGTCGTAAAGTTATAAAGTTGGCTGACGCACGAATACTCCGGCGTCAGCCAACTTTATAACTTTACGACTCTACATCTACAACTCCCCTATTGCGCTTCCCCACGCCAGGTATTGTTCTTCCCGTTTACGTCGGGCAGGACCTTATCCGGGTCAATAACAACCGTTTTCAGAGACG
Organism: Spirosoma sp.; assembly: GCA_014377625.1. GTDB lineage: Bacteria > Bacteroidota > Bacteroidia > Cytophagales > Spirosomataceae > Spirosoma. The sequence goes on along the minus strand of JACMPG010000367.1, from coordinate 6,709 downwards.
AAGTTGAGGGATATTTAAACGTCCAGGTAGCACCGCGTTGCCATACTTCGACGGGTAGGTTGATGCGACCTTTCTTACCGTTGTCTTCTGTTACTTCGATAGTTACGGGCATGGCCATCCGGTCGAGGTTTTCAATAGTAATGAGCGAGCCTTTCGGGGCCGAACCATCTACGTACTTCACACCCTGCACAGCCTGATCGAGTTTCCAGGTTTCGTAAAACCACTCCTTCCAGAACCAGCCGAGGTCCTCGCCCGCACCGTCTTCCATACTGCGGAAGAAATCGTACGGCGTGGGGTGTTTGAACGCCCAGCGGTCAACGTACTGCCGGAAGGCAAAGTCGAACCGCTCCGGCCCAAGTATTACGTCGCGCAGGAGTTTCAGCCCCATACCGGGTTTATAGTAGGCCAGAATACCCAGCGCACGGGGTTGTTGCACGTCGGGAATGGTCATAATCGGCTCGGCGGGCGAGAACAGGGCCGGGGCAATGTCCTGCATGGTACCACGTTTCCGGTTGTATTCGCCGTTGTTGAAGTTTTCGGTCGAGAGTATGTTGATAAAGGTGTTGAAGCCTTCATCCATCCACGGGTACTTCCGCTCGTTGCTGCCCACGATCATTGGGAACCAGTTGTGGCCAAATTCGTGATCCGTTACGCCCCACAGTCCATCCGTTTTGTCTTTATGATCGCAGAACACAATGCCCGGATACTCCATACCACCCACAATACCAGCCACATTGGTAGCCACTGGGTAGGTGTATGGATAAACATACCGCGAATAAAACTCAATACAGCCCTTAACATATTCCGTTGAGCGGCCCCAGGAGTCATTGCCGGCACTCTCGACCGGATAGACCGACTGCGCCAGGGCCATTTTGTTATTCGGCAGGTTCATCCGGGCGGCATCCCACATAAACGCTTTTGACGTAGCGAAGGCCACGTCGCGGGTGTTCTGGCAGCGGAATTTCCAGGTTTGCGTACCGGATTTTTTCGGGTGGGCATCGGCACTGGTCACGTCATCCTTGCCAATGATCATGACCGTTTTATCACTTTTTGCCGCCTGCGCCAGTCGTTTCTGCTGCTCGTTGGTCAGCACCTCGCCGGGGTTCAGCAACTCACCCGATCCTGTTACGACGTGGTTATAGGGTACGGTAACATTGTATTCGTAGTCGCCGTAGTCGAGGTAAAACTCACCGGCACCGAGGTAGGGCAATACGTTCCAGCCTTCAATATCATCATAGACAGCCATACGCGGGTACCACTGCGCAATCTCGTAAATCACGCCATTTCTGGTCGTCAGCATTCCCATCCGGTCCGAACCGTAGGCAGGAATCCTGAATGAATACGCCACCTTGATTTTTACCACGTCGCCGTTGGCTTTCACGGGTTCAGGCAGGCGTATCTGCATCCGAGTATCGGTAATCTGGTAAGGCGTCGCGCTGAATTTACCTTTGCTCATTTCGGTCTGTACGCTCGTAACGGCCACGCCCCCCGCAAAGCCGAGGTTACCAAACCGACCACCCGTAACGGGCGTTGTTTTGGCCGCCCGCGAACTATCGCTGAACGCATTCTGGTCGAGTTGTAACCACAAATAGGGCAGGTTTTCCGGCGAGTTATTTTTATAGGTGATCGTTACCTCACCGGTGAGCGTGTTCTGCTGATCGTCTACCGTAACGTTGATCTGATAGTCGGCACGGTTTTGCCAGTAGCGCGGGCCGGGTGCCCCACTACCCGTGCGGTAGTCGTTGCCGGGCTGCATGTTAAACAGCGGATGAAACAGGGTCAGCGGGTCGTACTTAGGCCCGGTCGAGGAACCACTGGGAGCCGATGGCTGCGAATTCTGGGCAAATCCCGTCAGGCTCATCGCCCAGAGTGCCGTCCCAAAGATTACTTTTTTCATGTATGGAATCCGTGAAGAAAATTTTAGACAAATAACGATAGAAACCCGCTGAGGTTGTGCAAACCAATTCGGATTGGATGTCAAATGCCGATTTGTATATCAGTTTTCACTCGGCCTTTACCAGCACCCGCAAGTCGGAGTGGCGGCCCCGGTCATCGGCGCAGGAGATTTTGAGCGGGCCGGGACGAGGTCGAAAAAACACGGCTTCGGTGGGGCTGGCCCGGCGGTAGAGTTTGTCGTTCAGGTACCAGAAAACAGCCTGTACGTCATTGGCCGCCTGGCAACCCAGTTCGAGTTCGGCGGGGCGGGTGGGGTTTATGAAGTATTCGCTGCCTTCGTTCAGGCTCGTAATCAGCGGCCCCGCCAGCCCCGAAACGCGCTCACAGGCCGGATTGTGGGGCGGCACGGTCTCAATCGGAATCCGCTGACTCTTATAGAACGCCAGCACATTGGGGGCGAGGTTGGGGTACATCCGGCGCACAACCGGCGTTACCGATGGCCCGTCGCTGTGGTCGGGGCGGCAGTGAGCGCAGTACGACAGCGTTCCGGCCTGGTTGGTCCAGACGGCTTTGCGGTGCTGACACACACGAACCCTCGATACGCCTTCGATGGTGTAGTCGGTGATTGGGTTCAGGCACGAATCGCCCGGTACATCGCCGGTTTCGGGGCAGACGAGCCGCGAGGTCAGCGAAGCCGGGGGTCGAAACCACCCCCTTGCCGAGTTGTAGTCCAGCGCGTTGAACAGCTGAAACAGCAGGGGCGTAGCGGTGTTGGCTCCGCTAAGTTCCGCCACGCCCACGCCCGAAAAATTGCCGACCCACACGCCAATGGTGTAACGTTTGTTATAGCCAATACTCCAGGCGTCGCGCCGACCGTAACTCGTGCCGGTTTTCCAGGCAATGCGCGGTAGGTGGTAGCTGTTATCGAAATTATTGGGAAGGTCGGGCCGGGTAATCTGCGCCAGGATGTTGGTAACTAAGTAAGCGGCCTCGGGCGAAAGGACTTTTTCGCCCCCGTTGGCCATGTCGGCATAGAGCCGCGTCATCTCTTCCAGCGTTACGCCACAACCGCCCAGAATCAGTGAAAGTCCGAGGTGGTTAGCCTGTTTTTTCAGGGTCGAAAACCCCGCCCGCTGCATGGCCTGCACCATTACGCCCGTGCCGAGGTCGTTCAGTAGCGATACCGCCGGGATGTTGAGCGAGTTGGCCAGCGCAAACTCTGCCGTGACGGCCCCGTTGAACTGCCGGTCGTAGTTGTCGGGCGCGTAGCCGCCGAAGTTGGTCGGTACGTCGGCGAGTTTGGTTTTGGGGGTAATCAGTCCGGCATCGAACGCCAGCCCGTACAGCAGCGGCTTGAGCGCACTCCCCGGCGACCGCACCGCCCAAACACCATCTACCTGCCCGCCATCGAATGTATTCCCGAAATCTGCCGAGCCGACGTAAGCTACGGTTTCCCGGGTTTCGTTGTCCAGAATCAAGACGGCGGCATTATGGATGTTGAACGCCCGGAGCCGGTTGGCGTAGTTCTGCACGAGCCGCTCGGCAGTAATTTGCACGGTTGGCCGCAGACTCGACCGCACAATGGGAACACCCGGATTTTCGGCCCGCAACCGACGCGACAGATGCGGTGCCTGTTGCGGTGCCTCGCGCCGGTACGCCGTGAGCGGTTCGCTGATGGCATCGGTAATAACGTCGTCCCGATACAGGTGAGCGGTACGGAAGCGGGCAAGCCAGCGGTTGCGTTCTGTCACAATTCGGGCGTTGTGGAGCCCCAGCCGCAAACTCGACGGGCGGTTGGGAATGATCGTCAGTGTGGTCAGTTCGGCCAGGCTCAGCAGCTGGGGCGGCTTACCGAAGTATAGCAGCGACGCCGATTTCAGTCCTTCGATGTTGCCGCCGTAGGGAATCAGGTTCAGGTAGAGTTGCAGAATTTCGGCCTTCGACAAATGCACTTCGAGTTGCACCGCCCGGAATAGTTCAATCAATTTGCTGAGGTACGTCCGCTCTCGGGGGTGCAGCAGCCGTACCGTCTGCATCGTAATGGTCGAAGCCCCCGACGTTCGTCGACCCGTCAGCACGTTACGACCCAACGCCCGCAGCATGGCCACGGGATTAAAACCGGGGTGGTAGTAGAAGTATTTATCTTCTTTGAACAGAATGGCTTCGCGAAGGGCGGGCGTTATTTCGGGCAATTCGGCATACATCCGCCACTTATCATCCCGGCTCAAAAACGCGGACAGAATCTGCCCATCGTATGCCGTCACCAATGTCGAGTACGGTACGTTTGTTTTCAGCGGGAACGCCAAATCGAGCAGCAAAAACAGGCTGACAATTGCCAAAACGGCCTTCGTCAGTTTTTTTCGCCACAGCCACCGCATCTGTCTTCCCCAGTTCTCCACAGTGGATTTGACTAACTCTGTGAATCTCTGTGTTTCTTTGTGCATCTCTGTGTCCCAACTTTTTTTCTTAAGTCATGACTATCCAATTCTTTGGCGCGGCCCGCACCGTAACGGGCAGCAAGCACCTCGTCACCACTGACAGCGGCACCAGAATTTTACTCGACTGCGGCCTGTTTCAGGGCATCCACACGGAAGAACTCAACCAGCAGTTTGGCTTCAATCCTGCCGACGTCGACTATATGGTGCTGTCCCATGCCCACATTGACCATACGGGTCTGATTCCTAAACTTGTGAAAGAGGGTTTCAGCGGTCCAATTTACACCACAGCGTCCACAATTGACCTCTGTGAAGTGATGCTCATGGATAGTGCCCGTATTCAGGAGCACGACCTCGAACGGGTTAACAGGCAGCGAAACCAGCGCGGTCAGCCCGAAATTAACGCCCTGTATACCGAAGCCGACGCGCAGCAGGCCCTTGACCAGATGCGTCCGGTCAGTTACGGTAAATCGTTCAAAATCACCGACGACGTAACTGGATTACTGACCGATGCAGGCCATCTGCTCGGTAGTGCCGCCGTGAGCCTGACCATTAAAGAGAAGGGCGAAACCAAACAGCTGTTTTTCAGTGGCGACATTGGCCGTCCCGACGATAACATTCTGCGCCGTCCCGACACGTTTCCACAGGCCGACTACATCATTTGCGAATCAACCTACGGCGACCGGCTCCACGAACCAGAACCCGACATGAAGGCGCACCTGCTCAGAATAGTCAACCAGACCTGCGTCGAAAACCGGGGTAAGCTCATCATTCCGGCCTTTGCCGTTGACCGGACGCAGGAGTTGATTTACGCCCTCGATCAGCTTTCGAGCGAAGGTAAACTGCCGGTATTACCCGTTTATATCGATAGCCCGATGTCGGTAAAAGCCACCGCCGTTATGCGCGACCACGAAGAAGATTTCAACCCCGAAATTCTGGCCTACATCAAGAAAGACGGCGATGCTTTCAACTTCCCCAACCTGCATTACATCTCGGAAGTCGTTGATTCCAAAGCTATCAACGACCGTCCAGAGCCATGCGTCATCATTTCCTCGTCGGGCATGGCCGAAGCAGGGCGCATCAAACACCATATCAAAAATAATATCGAAAACCCCAGCACTACTATTCTGCTCGTTGGCTACGCATCGCCCAGCAGCCTGGCGGGTGCGCTGAAACGGGGCGATAAAGAGGTCAGAATTTTCGGCGAACGTTATCCCGTAAACGCGCAGGTCGAAGTCATGGAATCGTTCTCGGCCCACGGCGACTACCGCGAGATGCTCGAATTTCTGAGCTGCCAGAATCCCGCCCGCGTGAGGTCGATGTTTCTGGTACACGGCGACCTGGATCGGCAACTTGTCTGGAGAGAGAAGCTTGAAGCCGCCGGGTTCAGCAATATTCAGATACCGGAGATAAAAGAAAAGGTAGTGCTGTAAGCAAAAAATCCCCGGTGTTGAGCCGGGGATGAGTGTTTTCAGGAAAGTAAATAAGCCACTACGTGAACCGGATTCGGTCTGCGCCAACCCGCGAGAAGCAGCGGTTCAGCACGCCCCGGTACATTTTGCCGAACTGGGCATAGCACCACCGTTTGAGTTGCCTTACTTCTTCAGGAATCAGCATTTTGATGGCTTTTGCTAATTCTTTCTCAAACAGGGACTTGTCAAAACTCACCTTCTGAAGGATGGTCTTGATGTACTCAAGCATAGAAAGCATATAGTTAAACGTTTACTGGTTAGAGGAGCCTGTTAATGCGGATGAACGCAGCGGTCTCATAGCCACGTTTATCCACCTGAACGAAGAACGGCCTGTTCAGTCTTTTGTTGTACAAATATACGATGATTTTATCAATATTCCGTAAACTTCTTGTACTATGCGTTTGCATACCGGTTGTCGTTTTTTCGCAGGAGGCTGGTAGTAAGGCATCTGTGAGCGTTGGCGAAACTGAGTTTCTGATTGAACGGCCCTTTGTCATCACGGTGACCATTCCCGACGCCAACACCCGCCCGACCCTAACCTTTCCCGACATTCCGGGGTTTGGCAAAAAAGGCACCTCAGCCAGCATAACCACTACTGATGTAGGTGGCAGGCAGGTTGTCAGTCAGATTATTACGCAGTCGTATCAGGCCCGTCAGCCGGGGCGTTACCGACTGTCTCCATTTGTGCTGACCATCAATGATGCCGACGTACCGGTCGATGGTGCGGAACTGATTGTTCTGGCCCCGCCAGCCGCTACGGCACCCGGAAGCAACACGCTGACGGCTGTGCCGAAGAATGCGGCTTTTCTACAGCTACGAACGGACAAAACCGCCCTGTACGCCGGCGAAGGTCTGGGATTGACCCTATCGTTTTTCGTGGCTGATAACTACCCGTACGTGCTTAAT
>JACMPG010000366.1 GCA_014377625.1 Spirosoma sp. | reverse complement strand
TTGTAAAGAGGGCAACCGCTCGTCGGTCAGCGTTGACAAATCGACCAGTAGATAATCGAAAGCGGGAAGGTACGGTTGCAGCGTATCGTCGAAGGGCTGGAAGTAATCGGGCAGACTGCGCTGCTTCCAGTGTCGGTTACCGTGATAGACAATGAAAATACCAGGTCGGCAAAGTGTTCGGCCAGACTCTCGTCGGTAAACGTATCGGCTTCGCGGGTTAGTGTGGCGAAGTCGATGCGCGCCCGAATGGTTTCGGGCGCGAACAGATTTAGGAAGTCAATCAGGACTTCAGGCAGCGAAAACGCTTCTTTGAAGAATCTGTCATGTGGGTTATCGGTCATCAGAGGGTTAGAATGTCGAACTCGACGCGCCGGTTTATTTTGCGGTCTTCATCGGTGCCTTTGGTCGTGATGGGCCGCGTATCGCCGTAACCGATGGTCTGAATCCGGTCGGTGTCGATGCCTTTTTGCACCAGATATCGCTCGCAGGCCAGCACTCGGTCCTGCGAGAGCTGGAGGTTTTTGGCATGGTCGCCAATGATATCGGTATGCCCCTCCAGCCGGATAGCCATGTTGGGATTGTCGTGCATCATGGCCACCAGCTTGTCCAGTTCAGCATAAGACGCTGACAGCAGGTCTGATTTCGACATCTCGAAATACACGTTTTTGAGCGTAATCTTATCGCCAACGGCCAGTGGTGTCAACTCAATATTGCGCGTGATTGTCTGGCTACCCGTCACTTTCGATACGTCAACCACACCGTTTGCCGACTGGTAACCCCGCGCCGATGCGATGTACGTATAGACTTGCCCGCGCAACAGCGTCAGGCGGTAGGCCCCCGTGGAAGCAAAGCTCTGCACCGAATCGACGGATTTCTTGCTGGCCGATAGCTGATAATTAATGGTGGCCGTAACGGGTCGTTTGGTTTTGGCATCGCTCACTACGCCCGTCACGGCCAGCGTGGCGGGGGCAGGAGCTGGCTTTGGAGCGGGTTCGGCGCGGGTCTCGCCCCCGCTCTGCCCCGATGGCTGCGGCAGGGGTGATGATGGTTTCGGCGGCACCGGCGTGGGCGGATTGTACACCACCACATCAGCGGGATTGGCTACGTAGAGGTTGTAGATATTCCAGCAGACAATCTGGTCATAATCGTTGCACTCGAAGAGATCAAAATTTTCTAGCCCTCTGTCGAGCCGCTCGAAATACAGCGTAAACGTCACCTGCTGACCGGGCGATGTGGTCATACCTTCCATAATACGCTGCCCCCGCTGATCGTACCGCACCTGCCCTGACTTGAGCGGAATCCCCTCTACACGAACAAAGTTGAACTTTCTGGCTCCGTTGGCGGCCACCAGCTGCCCCGCCGGGTCGAACTCGATAAACTCTTTCCCATCGCGGACAACCCGCCCGTATTGGTCACGCTGCACCTGATTTTTGTTGGTGAAGGTCAGGTTCAGAATGGTATAATCGCGGGTGAGCCGGATATCGTTGACTACAACGCCGGGGTCTGCCGAACGCGACCGGCCCGACGATGGCGGATAGTTCCCCGGCTGCTGCGACGGGGCAGGTGATGGCGAGCCGGGGTACGTATCGTCGGGAGACTGCTGCCCGCCGGACGGATACTGACTGCCACCCGACGGATAGGAGCCGAAATTACAGGCAGAAACCAAGCCGGTCAATGCCAGAAGCAGGAAGACGTGTGGACGCATACAGGAGTACGATTGAACTGTCGATAAGACGATTACCAACGCGCAATGATACACAGAAAGCCCGGAATGCTCTAAAATTCGCTTACTCCTCCTGTTTTGCCTTAATGGTCTGCACGAGCCGCCCATTTTCAATCAGGCGGGTCCGCAACACGGTCTGTTTAGGAATGGCAACAACCAGAATAGGCTGCGCGGCAAAGGTTAGCGGCTGTTTAGCCAGCGTCGTATCGGCCTGCCGGATGTAGCGGATGGTGAGTGTTGAGTCCTGCACGAACACCCGGCTGATGCTCAGGCGGGGGGGGGTGCGCGTGGGCGGTATGGCAATACCAACGGCTACTTCTTTCTCGAAATTCACCGGGTCAGCCTTTCTGCCGGTGGCCGACTGGAAAACTTCGCCGAAAGCATCGGCCTGATCAAAGACGAACAACGTGGTTTTGCCTTTGTTGAGCGGGGCGTCATTGTTGATGAAATAGCCGTTCAGCAGCCGGTATTTTATGGGTATCTGCGCGAGGGCAAACAGGCTGACAGACAAAAAGATAGCGGAGAAGACAAGGAAACGGGGAACTCGAAACCGATTGATGGAGGAAGCAAATGAGGGCATACAAACACGAAAACGAAGAGGAATCACTATTTACCAGTAACGGATAACGCCCGGCTTCGTTGTACGGACTGGCAGAAAAGTAGGGTTTCGACATTGACAAACGAACAACCTTAACCCGGATGCGTTTCCACTCAGCCAATCCCTGACACGGCCATGAACAAACTACCCTCTTTACTACTCATCATACTGCTTGCTGTTGTCTCGACAGATTGTAAGAAAAATACCGAAGAACCAGCGGCAGTCTCTTACCAGCCACCAAACACGCTGGTAGCCAAAGCACCCTGCGAGAGTAATTATTCGGGCGTGCTGCTACTTGCTTCAGATTATAAACTGGGGTCATCAGCCCAATTTGAATACGATGTGTATGCACAAAAGGACACTATTTCTAACGACATTTCAGCCAACAACACCAGTTGGGCCAATGCATCTAATGACCAGATAGTGGTCCCCGAAAAAGTGTTACTGAACGCTCCCAAATTTGTGGTTCAGGTAAAAATTCTATGCTTGGGTAAACTACAATCGTCTAACTCTTTCGTCTTTGTGAAACGCCCCGTCGCTAATTCGCCCTGCTACGTGTGGGCCTTGCAAAAGCAGTGAGTCTTGTTTTAGCACAGTACTTTCCAGGCAGTTTCTCTAAAATCTGTCCGATTACCTCACAATCCCGGCCAAAATAACCAGTAGTAGCTCGACCGGATTATGGGACAGATTTAACGTTACGCGTCAGTACAATTCTAAGCCCGTCTCTGTCGAACCTTTGCACGTACGCTTTCAAAAATCTCAAATCCCGTACCTAATACCCCGTCTTTTCCGTCAGGTCGTTCCATTGGTCGGTGAAACGCATGACCGTTTCGCGGCACTTCCGGTTATAATCCTCAACGCTGATGGTCTTGCCAATGTCGTCTTTGGTAATGCCCAGCTCTTTCTCGACCTGCAACTCAATGGGCAGTCCGTGCGTATCCCAGCCGCCCTTGCGCTCTACCTGAAAGCCACGCAGGGTTTTGTAGCGGCAGAAAATATCCTTGATGGTGCGGGCCATAATGTGGTGGATGCCGGGCGCGCCATTGGCC
>JACMPG010000365.1 GCA_014377625.1 Spirosoma sp. | reverse complement strand
CGAGTAGGCTACGGGGTGGTGTCTGGTCAGGTCAGGACAATTGCACATTTCTTAGCCTGGTTGTTGAATGCCATCCGTCAGAAAGTCAAAGTGCCTAAACCGGCTATATAGTAAATGTCCAGTACTGAATTAGAAAATCAAACCACGCGCTTACCCGGCGGGTTATACCGATATACTCAGCTTACCTGACAATGTCTCAGACAATATTAATTACGGGCGGTACCGGCAGTATTGGTCGCCGACTTACCGAACTTCTCCAGCAACAGAACTATCAGATTACCTGGCTCAGTCGCAGTAACAAACCGGTGGTGGGAGTAACGGTTTATGAATGGGACATAAAGACCGGCAAAATTGACCCGCAGGCTATCCAAACGGCTGATCACATTATTCACCTCGCCGGAGCGGGTATTGCCGACGAGCGATGGAACGACGAACGAAAAAACGAAATCCTGACCTCACGTACCCAATCAACTGAACTGTTGGCCAAAGCACTGGCCGGGCAGCCTCACCACGTAAAATCATTCGTCGGCTCATCAGCCATTGGTTACTACGGGGGCGACACCGGCGACCGCCCCCTGACCGAAACCAGCCCGGCGGGCAGCGACTTTCTGGCGCAGGTAACGCGGGCCTGGGAGCGGTCAGAAGATCAGGTAGCGGCTCTGGGTATTCGTACCGTAAAACTCCGAACCGGCGTGGTATTGACAATGGCCGGAGGTGCATTGCCCAAGCTGGCGCAGCCGGTGCGGCTTGGCGCGGGCGCACCCATTGGGTCGGGGCAGCAATATATTTCCTGGATTCACATCGACGACTTATGCCGAATGTACATCGAAGCGATCCAGAACGAATCCTGGACGGACGTTTATAATGCCGTTGGTCCAACACCTGCTACGAATGAGGGCCTGACGCGGGCCATTGCGCATGAACTGAACCGTCCCATGCTGCTACCTAACATCCCGAACTTCGTAATTAAACTGATGTTTGGCGAACTGGCCATTACCGTCACGGGAGGCAACTACGTTCTGAACAAACGAATTGCTGAAGAGACCAATTTCTCGTATCGCTTCGGTGAGCTGGACGTAGCGCTGCGGGATTTGTTGCAATGAGCGAAAAAGCTGTTATGCAGAGATGTACAAGGTAAAAAGAGATTCGCGGAGAGAAATAAGGCCTCCGCGTGTCTCCTTTGTCTCTGTGCATCTCTGCGTAACAGCTTTTTTTAATCTCAACTCCACTCCCGGTCCCAGGAGTCTTTAGCGGTCCAGACGTCGGTGGGGGCAAACCAGGTATTTTCTTTTTTAAGGAATCGCCTGGCTCCTTCTTCGTTCAGGTTCACGCCGAGACCGGGCGCGGTAGGTACCTTCACGAAACCGTTCTGCACCAGCGGTTTGGCTCCCGTAACGATGTCTTCCCAACCCGGTACGTCGATGCCGTGATGCTCAAGTGCAATAAAGTTTTCGGTGGCAGCCGCGCAGTGTACGTTGGCCATGAGCGAAATGGGCGATCCGGCAAAGTGCATCGCCATCGGAACGCCATGATCTTCGGCATAGTCGCCAATTTTCTTGGTCTCCAGCAACCCGCCCGACGATGCCAGGTCGGGGTGAATCATATCCACGGCGTGGGCGTCGATGAGTTTCATGAACTCTTCTTTTCGATAGATATCCTCGCCTGTGAGCGTGGGCGTATCAATGGCTTCGGTGATTTGCCGCCATTGGTCAGTGTAAAACCAGGGGACAAGGTCTTCCATCCAGGCCAGCCGGAAGGGTTCCATAGCTTTACCAATCTGAATGGCCGTATTGACGTCGAAATGACCGAAATGGTCAGCCGAAAGCGGTATATCATACCCCACCAGATCACGCACTTTCCCGACGTGTTCAACGAGCCGGTCCAGCCCTTTGGTCGTTACCTGAATGCGGGTAAACGGGTGTTTGGTCAGGCCATAATTTCCAATAGGCGATGGCTTGCCGCCGTATTGATTGTTGATATTCCAGAGTCCGGCGTTCACGAGCTGGCCGGGTTTGTCGGCCAGCATATCGATGCCGAAATCCATCTTCAGCAGCGTATAGCCGAGGTCTTTGCGCTTCTTGATGTTGGCGGCAAAACCTTCGTAGGTATCGGATTCGGGCGTGTCGGCATACATCCGAACGGTATCGCGGTACTGACCGCCGAGCAACTGCCAGGCTGGTACATTATAGGCTTTGCCGGCCAAATCCCACAGGGCCATTTCAACGCCACAAACGCCCCCGGCGGCTCGTCCATGATTGCCAAATGGTTTGATGAGTTTGAATAACTGCTCCACATTGCAGGGATTTTTGCCCATGAGCCGACTCTTGAGCATGAGCGCGTAGTTGGCCGAGGCCCCGTCGCGCACTTCGCCCCAGCCCACCAGCCCCTGATTGGTGTCGATGCGGATAATGGGACTCGAAAACGGCACACCCGACAGAATGGCCACCCGCATATCGGTAATTTTCAGATCGGCGGGTTTCGAGTCGCGCGGCACTTTTTGGGTAATGTATTCGAGCTCCTGCTCCGGTTTCCCGTCGAAAAGCATACCGAGCGACAGTCCGCCCAGCCCGGCGTTGCGGATGAACTCACGGCGGTTGGGTCCACCCTCCGGTGCCGATGCGGGCGCGGCCAGCCGGGATAGAAAATTTTTCATGGCTAAAGGGTTTACATTTAGAGTTTTTCTACTAAGAAATAAAACAATACCAGTATTTTACTCATATACCTGACTTCTTTACCCGATTAAATTCAAACTCAGTGCAAAACCCTATCGAATGAAAATCATGAAACGAATCGGTTTACTTACCCTGCTCCTTGCACTGGCACTGCCCGCGCTGGCACAGATACAGCTGAGCAAAGACCAGCTCCAGTTTTATACCGCCGACTGGAAAGGCGACCGCTTTGCCGACGGACGTCCCAAAGTGGCCGACGCCTTGCTGCAACGACTCAAAAACGTATCGCTCGAAGAAGCCTGGGGTGTTTTGCGAAAGGAAGGGTACACCAATCAGTTTGAAGGCAACTGGCAGGTAATCAGGCCCGGACAGGCGATGGTGGGTCGTGCCCTGACGGCGCAGTACATGCCCAGCCGCCCTGATATGGAGAAGCCGATTAAAGACCTCGGCAAAACGCAGAACCGGCGCGGCAACACCAACTCGTGGCCCATAGACATGTTGCAGGAGGGCGACATTTACGTGGCCGACGGCATGGGCAAGATCGTGGACGGTACGCTCATTGGCGACAATCTGGGTAATTCCATTTACGCCAAATCGAAGAACGGCATTGTGTTCGATGGCAGCGTCCGGGATTTGGAAGGGCTGGACGCTATCGAGGGGTTCAACGGCTGGGTGCGCGGCTTTGACCCCAGCTATATTGTGGGCATGACCATGACCGGCATCAACGTACCTGTACGCATTGGACGGGCCGTAGTGCTTCCCGGCGATCTGGTGCTGGCCAAAAAAGAAGGTATCGTGTTCATACCGGCGCATCTGGCCGAGAAGGTCATTCTGGAAGCTGAGTTTATTGCGTTGCAGGATGGTTTCGGCCATCAGATGCTGCGCGAGGGTAAGTTTACCCCCGGCGAAATTGATCAAAGCTGGACCGACCCTATCAAGAAGGAGTTTCTGGCCTGGATTGACAAAAACCCCACTAAAGTACCCATGCCCCGCGCTGATCTGGACAAGTTTCTAAAGGCAAAAAATTGGTAGATAATAAGGCTGTCAACATAAGCCTTCAAAAAATTTCTGTTGAAACGGGAAAGATTGTGTAGTCTGTTCTGAGATTTATTGGGCGGTAGTTTACCTGAAAATTACGGGTTGTAGGTTTGTCCCGTCAGCATCGGTCATTGTTTCTTGCCCGTGCCGACGGGTTTCCTTTTTTACCAGATCTTATCGTATAACGGGAAATCTATTTTTCTGGAACTATTAGTCATACCCCTGTCCGGTACGCTGGCACAAACCAATAGTTCTGTTAGTACGCGGCTGTTGCAACTGCGCAATATCAACACGGCTACGTTTACCCAAACCGGCATCCACAACATCGTCCGGGGGTTGTCCGGCTCAACTGAGCCGACAACAGCCCGGCAGGAGACCACGTCGGGTATAGTTGGCAATACAGCAACGATTACCCACCTCGTTAATGCCAGATTCAACATTAGCCAGATGGGTAACTGACCCTCTCACTTTCGATATACCCAATGAATCTACATTCATTTTACCTAACGGTACTTTTTCTGTTTACCTTTCCATTACCCGCTTTGTAGCGACATTCAAACTTTTACTACCAAAATTTATATTAATTGAACCCTGATTTTAGTAAACAAAATAAAACTATGTAACTAACAATAATCTTAATATCAGACCAAATAAGACTTTACTACGTTCAAATAGTCGCTTATCGTAAAGAAGGAAATAGTCTAATTTATTGACTTTTTTAACTATTTTTTATAATTTTAGTCATCTTAACGTATGGAAAATATATTAAATGGTAGTCTAATCCAGTAGTACTCTGGGGTATCTTTGCAACAGCGTAAGTCTGCAACGGCTGCTTTTAACTTTTAACGAATCGACTGACATGAAAACAACTCTTTTCATAAGCGCAGCCCTGCTGACAGGTGCCGGTGCCATAGCCCAGAACACCGCCGTGATCAATCAGTCGGGTGGGCAGCAGGTATCGGTCGTACAGTCGGGCAGTGGCAACTCATCCGTAATAAGCCAACCTACAGGTACCACAGGCGGTCGGGCTGTAATTAGTCAGTCAGGGTCGGGTAACGTGGCTACCGTTTCGCAGGGTAGCAGCACCGGAGCAGACGGGCAGTCGGTTAACGTCACGCAGACGGGGAACACCGAAACCCACATCGACCAGACCGATGGTCAGAATAATCACATTATCATTAATCAGACCGGCGGAGTTACTCCAGACACTTCTCCGGCTGAAAACGCCCCCACGAAACGCGGCAAACGTAAAGCCAAAAAAGCGGATCAGTAGGCGCACCCATACCCCATCCACCATTATGGCTCAGCATAGCGCGGATGGGGCTTTTTTTTACTTTCTATTCACTTTTTATTTCTCTCAGTACGCATAAAAAAAGTACTTTTATCCGGCATCCTGGCGCTCGCAGCAGGGGTAATGGGCGGCAACACAGCTACGGTAAGCCAGAATGGCAACGGGAACGTCGGTAGTGTCACGCAGATCAACGGCATGACGCCCTAAGCCAGAGACATCACCATAAACGCAAACTATCCGATACTAACCAATCGGGTAGTTTGCGTTTATAGAGGTTACAAAAAATTCCCCCAACTGTCTTTCAGCCGGGGGTTACCACTATAAAACCGCCTACCGCTCAGTAAACTTCTGCGTTTATGAGTATACATTTTAATATGT
>JACMPG010000364.1 GCA_014377625.1 Spirosoma sp. | reverse complement strand
TTGTTAATGGCTGAAATCAGTGCTTGGCAAACGAAGCGAAATACCAAAGGAGCCAAGGCTAAGTGGCAGTTTACAGCCAAAGATGCCCGCATTAAACTACATAAACTATACCCGACTACTTAATCTTTAAGCAACACTAGGCTTCGCCATGCCGTTTTTTCGGCTGAAAAACGAAGATGGGAGTTGGTGGCAGTTAGCCGCTAATTCCGGGTGTGAGCTCTGGGTGCAAACGGGTGATTTATCCAGTTTTAACAGTCTGAATAACGCCGTTGCTTACGCAGAGATTACCCCTGTGCTTACTGAACTGCTTCTTAATACTGCTTCTCGGAATATATTACGACAAACACTTTTAGACCGCTACTTTCCGGGGAAATCAATCGGCACAGCTACTGGTAACAGCGTAATTATTGACGAACTACGACGCGAAATGCTTGAGGAGTCTCCCGGCGAGTATGGCTGTAAGATGAAAGGTATGAAAAAGAGGCTGAATGCAGAAACGTATCAGATTGAGATTTATGCCCGTGATACGCTTTTTCGGCGCGAGATTGTCCGGCTCTACGACGACCAGTGCTGTGTTACCGGCGTTCGGGTATCGGCCCCATACGCCTTTTCAATGGTCGACGCCTGCCATATTGTGCCGTTCTATAAAACGTTCAACAATCACCCGACCAACGGCATCGCGCTTTGCCCAAACCTGCATCGGGCATTTGACAAAGGAGCCATCTCGATTGATGACGATTATCGGGTCGTTGTGTCGCCAACATTCGTGGAGAATGAAAGCAGCGCGTACAGCCTGAACGTATTGAATGGAACGCAGATTGATTTGCCAAAAGACGCGCAGTTTTTACCGGATCTGGCCGCTCTTGCTTGGCATCGTAAGCAAACCTTCAAGCAGTGAAGTTAATTCTGCCCCAATTTTCGCTATCATACCAACAGTCAAACCTCTAGCATAAAGCAGATTTCGTTATCTTGCCAGCAGTCAATTGCATAAGAGTATGGAAGCGACGTTTGTAGTGAAGCCGGATGAGCTAACGCCTGAATGGCTGGAGCAATTAAAAAGCCAGTTTGCCGGGGATAAGACGATTACGATTACGGCTACCAGCCCGGAAAAACCGCTGTCGGTTGAGCAGCAACGTGCCGCTACGCAACGCGGGATGTTTGAACGTTTGCTGGAAACCCAAAAAAAATATCCGCCTAAAGAACTCGCTGCCGATATTGACATCAACGAACTGATTGATGAGTTGAATTGGGAGGGTAATCATTAATGATCTACATCGACACCAACGTACTGGTCAACTTCTTTGTGGTGCAGAAAAAATCCCCACATCTCCATCCTATAGCCAGAGAGACAATGGAACAGGTTACCAGCAGGGGCCTGTTTTTTATTTCTATCCTGTCACTCAATGAACTCGGTTTTGCGCTCGCTAAATGTGGCGAAGATCGGGATGCTATAACCGAATACGTATCAAGTCTGTACGCGGCTGACCCGGTTCCTGTCACGTTAGACCATCTGAAACGGGCCATGCAGATTGCTTACAAAGTGAGCTTCCACCACACCAGCGACTGTTTGCACACGGCCGTTGCCGAGCAGCATTGCGATGAACTTATTACGTTCAATGGCTCAGATTTCAGCCTTATCCAGCATCATACAAAGCTGAAGATTACGATTTTGTAAGAGCTCGTCAGTATACCGCTGGTCCTACGTAGCCCTGATGCAGTTGCGAGAGGGGAAAATCAAATCCCAGTCCCGACCCCAGACGACGTTACCCCGCTCGATATGAAACCGTTTGAAGTTGGCCAATTGACGGTATTTATTGTGTTGCGGATGTGGGTGATTCAGCAGAAAGGGCCAAAATCAGGCTTGGCCTGAGCATTTGACCACAGTACGCGCTCCGATCTTCCGACTACCCGTTGCAAAGCCCACAATCTGCCGACTCTTCCGCTCAATGGCCAACCATATCCAGGTCTTGAGTTCTTTGTTATCTACAGTTAAGCAAAATGAGCTGAACGCACTGCTCGGTAATCTACGGCAGTCGTTCCGCGACAGTTTTAAAACCACCGCCCGCGATTACGAGCGTACCGCTCAGGAACTGCGGGCAGTCCGTAATCGGCTCCGGTTGGCCGAAGCCAACGCCGATGATCCCATTGTTCAGGTTGACCAAACCAAAAAAACAGAAATCGACCGGAAAATTGAGGAACTGGACGAGCAGGTAATTCAGCTCACGGTCAAGATTGAACAATGCCGGGCCGATATTGTCGTGAACGGACGCCGGTTAAGTGAACTCCGCCAAAAGCTGAAAGTAGCGGCTGCCAACAAAGAGGGAAACGAGCACTGCTTCGCCGGGCCGGTTGGATGCAGAATCGGGCGGGCGGGCCAGTAGCGGTTAGTCTCAGTCAGGCGTTTGGGCAACCAAAGCAGTTGAAACGAGCCGTTGTAGGAGCATTTTTACCGCAAAGGTGGTGCGCCACCTCTGTGTAATCTTCGTTTCTCTGTGTTAAAAAGTCACCTCAGATACGCCCGGATTGGCTTTTTGGGCCGGAGCGTGATGAGTGGCTGGGTTGGCACCGGTTTGTCAGACACTGCCCGCAAATCAAACTGCCGCACCA
The DNA here is from genome assembly GCA_014377625.1 of Spirosoma sp. Lineage (GTDB taxonomy): Bacteria > Bacteroidota > Bacteroidia > Cytophagales > Spirosomataceae > Spirosoma. Next base: position 2,581 of record JACMPG010000364.1, on the reverse strand, counting down.
GCAGGGCCAGCAGAATCTGCATTTCCATAAGCGCGAACTGATTGCCGATGCACAAACGCGGCCCACCGCCAAACGGCAGATAGGCATACGCTGGACGCTCTTTTTCACGGCCCGGCGCAAAGCGGTCAGGGTCAAAACGGTCCGGGTCGGGCCAGTTAGCCGGGTCGCGATGGAGCAGATACGGACTAACTAGCGCGGTATCGCCCTTCGGAATAACGTAGGGGCCGATGTGATCATCGCCGAGGGCCATACGGCTCATAATCCAGGCGGGCGGGTACAGCCGCATACTCTCCTGAATGACCTGCATGGTATAGGTCAACTGCCGGAATACCTCCGGCGCGGGCATTTTTTCATCGCCCAGTACCGTCTGTACTTCCTGTCGTAATCGGGCCAGCACATCGGGGTTTTGCAGGAGCAGATGCACCGTCCAGGCCATCGACACGGCGGTGGTTTCGTGACCGGCGGCAAAGAGCGTCACGCACTCGTCGCGCAGTTGCTTCTCCGACATCGTCTCGCCGGTTTCCTCGTCTTCGGCCAGCCGGAGCATATCCAGCAAATCGTCGTGGGTTGCGCCGGTCTGCTGTTTCCGCTGTTCGATAACGCCGTAAATGAACGTATCGACCACGACACCCGCCCGACGAAACCGCACGTTGTCGGGCGTGGGCCAGTGTATCGGAAACCGTACCGGCGACAGCATCCGGGCGTTGGCCAGGTAATTCAGCGATTCCAGCGCCGACGACAGTTTGGCCAGATTAGTTGATACGTCGGAGCCGAACAGCGTTTTACAGACAATCCGCATCGTTACGTCCATGAACGCCTGCGACATATTGACGGGCTGTGCCCGCTTATGCTGTACCAGCTCACGCTGGCTCGAATTCTGTTGCCAAAGTTCATCGACCCACGCAGCCGATTCGGAAATCATGGTGTTAGCCAGGGCCGCGAGTTTCTGCCGGTGAAACGCCGGTTGGGCCAGTCGCCGTTGCCGACGCCAGAAATCACCCTCGCTGGTGAGCAGCCCATTGCCCAAAAAAATCTGGAGAACCCGGAACGCAGGCGACCGGCCATAGTTGCGGTTGTTTTCCTGCAAAATATGCTTGCTGTCTTCCGGCATCAGCACCAGATACTGGTGCCGCCCACCCACGCGCAGATGCACAACGCGCTCGTTCATCCGCTGAATGTCGCGCAAAATAGCCAGCGGGTCGCGCAAAAAAGACAGTGTATTGCCCAGCCCCGGCAGACCGGGAACGAGCGGCACGGGACGGGTGGGTTGCGTGATGGTTTCCATAGAAAAAGCCGCCCTGAATCAATTATCGGAGCGGCTATAAAGATACGGATTTACCGCGCTACGAATTATTGATCTCGCCCTCAGTCACGTGAATGACGTTACCCCGCTCAATATGAAACCGGTTGAAATTAGTTGACCGACGGTATTTGTCGTGTTGTGGATGCGGGTGATTCAGCAGGAAAGGGCCGTGGTCAACGTTCAGACCGCAACCTATGACGTGGGCACCATCAGCATGTCGGCACCCAGGGCTTCTTCGATACGAATAATGGTTTTTAACTCCATATTATGTGGGCCGCTTCACCATTTACCAATCTCCGATTCCGACTTATGCAAGGCCACTGCCAGGCCCTTTTGGCTCATTTGTTTCTGCTTCAAAAGGGCATAAATACGGTCTGCTACATCCAGCATCTTGATCACTGAACGGCGGGTATGAATGGGTGTACGGGCGGCAATACGATCAAATGCGTCCATTGCATAAGGCTGTTTAGTCTGTTAAATCAATCTCTTCTACATCGGTAATCTCCCGACCATTCATCACCAACTCCCCTGACTGGATTAGTGTACTGAGTTGACTGGCCATTTTGTTCGCGAACCTGAATTTAGCCAACAGGCCAGGGCTGTCCTGTACGGTTCGCCCTGTTTTCATTCCTCCGTTAGCCAGAATGACAGCTTCATCACTTAGTCCAATATAATCGGAGTCGGCAATAATCATCGCCTAACTCAGCTATGAATCGATAATATGCAAGGATGGGAGGATGGGGAGGTCGAATCCTGATTTCCCGGCTTTCGTTACCCTACTAACAGTCAACCGTCCACGCTTATGGAAACTACTGTCAATCTGGAAGAACTTATCAGCGAAGGGATTAGGGATTTGCCGCCTGCCTATCTGAGCGCGTGGGAGATGATGGCTGGCAACTTAAGAAAAAGGGGCAAATGAGACTATTCGTCTGAGCGTTGACAACAAATTCATTGTTAAAAATTATGACAAAAAATTTGTTGTTAAATTCTGTTGAGAGCCGGTTTATATCCTTTAGCGACGGGTAAATTGGGTATAAACGTGGGTTATTCGTAGATTTAAAACTCGAAAACCAGCGCAATCCAATGAACATTATCGGCGACGCCAACAAGGCAAACACGTACGACGCTATCGTAATCGGCTCCGGCATATCGGGGGGCTGGGCAGCTAAAGAACTGACCGGCAAAGGCCTGCGAACGCTCGTGCTGGAACGCGGGCGCGACGTGCGGCACATCATAGACTACCCTACCGCCACGCTCGATCCCTGGCAGTTCGATCAC
>JACMPG010000363.1 GCA_014377625.1 Spirosoma sp. | reverse complement strand
TCACGTTGGAAAGTTTAGCCAATATTGGCTTGAGAATCGCTTCGATGCTCATGGGTCGTAGGGGCTGAAATGGGGATTTCAATCTTACGACCCTTTTTGCATCTGGCCAAATCAGGCCTCAAAACTGCTCACAGTATTAAACCCCCAAATTTCCCCCTAAAAAAATTTTGGGGTTCCCTGTTGGAAGTGTGGTTAGGATTCCATTTACTTTGCAACACAAAGTACTTTACATCTTCATGCAACACCCATTGCTTTCGTTGTTCTCACCCGACGTGCTGTCGCCGGGTAACCGCCAGCCGGGGCGGGGTCTGCGGGCGCTGGCGTTACTGGCCATTGCCGGGCTGAGTTTAGTAGTAGTGCGTGGGCTGCTGACGGGCAACTGGTGGTTTTTTATGATGCTGACCTGGAACCTCGTGCTGGCGTTTTTTCCGTTGGGCGTGGTGCTGGTCCTGCGCGACCTGCGTTCGGCTCCCGACGGAAAACCCTGGTTTCAAAGCCGGGCGTTGCTGGGTTCAGGGCTGTTGCTCTGGCTGGCGTTTTTGCCCAATGCGCCTTATATCATTACCGATCTGTTCCACATTCAACACGTACAGGCTAATCTGCTTTGGTTCGATACCATGACTTTCTTCGTATTTGCGCAGACGGGCGTAGTGGCGGGTTTATACTCGGTGCTGATCGTGCACCGGCTGCTGCGGCCACTGGCAGGCCATTGGCTAAGCTGGGGACTGGTGCTGGGTAGTCAGTGGCTGGCGGGTTTTGGTGTTTATCTGGGCCGGTTTGGCCGGTGGAATAGCTGGGACGTGCTGGCGCAGCCGCTGGCTTTGTTCAACGGCCTGACCAAAGCCGCCCTCGACCCAACGGGTCTGAAAATTACGCTGGCCTACGGATTTGTGCTGGCCGTATTATATGTCGCTTTTTACTGGTATGTCGAACAGGATAGACGGGCCTAAGGTCCTGCGGAGTTTTCGGTTTGCGGGGCAGGGTGTTGTCAACCTGTTCCGGTTCGAGAACAATGCTAAAGTACATCTGCTCATGGCTATTGTCGTGGTCGGGGCAGGAGTGTGGCTGGGCCTGAGCCGGGTAGAGTGGGCTATTATCCTCACGCAAATCGGATTGGTCTGGGCTACCGAGGCTATCAATACGGCCATCGAAAAACTCTGCGACTTCGTTTCGCCGGGACTACACCCGCAAATCAAAGCCATCAAAGACATGGCCTCTGGCGCGGTGCTGATTGTAGCCATCATGGCGGTTTTCGTGGGAGTAATGGTGCTGGGCGGGCGGGTGGTGGAGGTGTATTTTTAGGTGCGTAACAACCCTCTTAATCTCAGAAAATGAACGAATCGCGCGAACATTTACAGACGCTGTCGGACATCCGCAGCATGATGGAGCGATCCTCCAGGTTTCTGTCACTCAGTGGGCTGTCGGGCGTGTCGGCGGGGGTAATTGCTTTGGCCGGAGCCGCTGTCGTGTACATGCGGGTTGGCCTGAGCAGCTATTCCGGTTCATACTACGGATCGGTAGGGAACAGCGTAAGCCGGTCGGCAGCGGATCAATTTTTTGTGACGGTAGCGGTTGTCGTGTTGATAGCAGCTTTGTTGTCGGGCGTGTTTTTTACCGTTCGGAAGGCGCGTCGGCAGGGGCAGTCGGTCTGGAATCAAACGTCGCGCCGGTTGCTGTGGGCCATGCTGGTGCCGCTGGCGGCAGGGGGTATATTTTGCTTAGTGCTACTCCTGCATAATTTAATCTGGCTGGTGTTTCCGGGTACGCTGATTTTCTACGGACTGGCCCTGCTCAGCGGCAGCCGCTACACCGTCCGGGATGTGGAGTCGCTGGGGTATTGCGAGGTTGGGCTGGGGTTGCTGGCCCTGTTTTTTCCGGGCTACAACCTGCTCACCTGGGCCGTTGGGTTTGGGGTATTGCACATTGTGTATGGCCTGACCATGTACTATAAATACGAACGGAGTCCGGCATGAACGACCTGCTTTCCCGCTTCAACAAAGCTTTTGAGAGCAAGGCCCGACTCAATATCATGTCGGTGCTGATGGTCAATGACGTAATGAGTTTTAACGACCTCAAAGACCTGCTCGCTCTCACCGACGGCAACCTCGCCACGCACCTGCGGGCACTGGAAGAGTCGGGCTACATCGCTGTAGAAAAGCAGTTTGTGGGCCGTAAACCCAAAACCACGTACCGCGCCACTGAGGCCGGACGTACCGCCTTTACCGATCATCTTAACGTCCTCGAAGCGTTCATTCGGAACATGTAGGACCGGCGGGAGTAACGTTGGAACACTCACTCTGTCTACTTTCACTTTTAAAAACAAAGTACTTTTATGGACACAAATCGAATGCAGGAAGAAATTCTGCTGAATATCGGCAGTCCCCGGCAACTGGAAACGTTGTATCGGCGCAACCGGTCGGCCTTCAAAGCGAACTTTGATGCCCTATACCCCCAACTGACGGGCAATCTGCTGGCCCAGGCATGGCATCAGCGATTGAATCACAGTGCCGATGCTTCTAGCTGGGGAACGCCCCCTGAGCGTTTATTCGTGGTAGTCGCTTCGTTGCTGGCGGCACTCCTGGCCAAGTTGCCGGAAATTCTATCGCTCAATGAAGCCGATTATTTTATCCGCAACGTGGGCTTCATTGTGTTTCCATTTTTGATAGCCTGGTTTGCATGGAAGAACAGAATTTCGCCAAAAACAGGGATGTGGCTGGCTGGCTTCATGCTGATGGCGGCCTGGTTCATCAATACGCTTCCCCGAACTCAGCCCAGCGATACGCTCATTCTATCCTGTCTGCATCTGCCGTTGTGCCTGTGGTGGTTGCTGGGCGTTGCGTTTAGCGGGGGAACGCTACGGAATAACCTGAGCTGGCCGGGCTTTCTGCGCTATAATGGAGAACTGGCGGTGCTGACTGCCGTATTGCTGCTGGCGGGTGGGCTGACATCGGGGCTGACCATAGCCTTGTTTCAATTGATTGGCTGGCGTATCCAACCGTTTTACTTTACCTACGTGGTAGTTTGCGGATTGGCTGCCGTACCCATTGCCGGTACGTTTCTTACGCAGACTCAACCCACGTTGGTGAGTGGTGTGGCCCCGGTTATTGCGAAGCTGTTCAGCCCGCTGGCACTTATCATGCTGGTGGTGTATCTGGCTGCAATGGTTTTTTTTGGAAAAAACCCCTATCAGGATCGGGAGTTTCTGTTGCTCTTCAATGCGTTGCTGATTGGCGTAATGGCACTCATTTTCTTTTCAGTAGCCGAGACTACCCCCACCAACAGGGCCCAACTCGTTATGCTGTCGCTTTTAGCCATAGTAACGGTTGTTGTAAATGGCATTGCCCTGTCGGCCATCCTATTCCGAATTTCGACCTGGGGCCTGACGCCCAACAGGGCAGCCGTGTTGGGGGCGAATATGCTCATGCTTAGCCACCTGATTTACATAGGCGCAAGGCTCATTAGGGTACTTGCCCAACGTACCGGCCTGTCTGCGGTGAGCCGGTCGCTGGCTTTATTTCTACCGTTCTATGCCGCGTGGAGCGGAATCGTAACGTTTTTGTTTCCACTGCTTTTTGGATTCAGATAAGCAGTGGAAACAGGTTGCATCTGAATCAAGGCCTTCCGGTACCTTTCAGCGACTCGATGACAATTTCCTCGAAGCCGGGCAGGGTTTTGTAGGCGTAGATAGCCCGCCATTTCGTGTCTTTATACTCCGTCGAAACGTCCAGAAACGGTTTTTCCCGGCGGGTGGCCGTTGCACCAATCGTGCTGTCGTTGGGCCTGATGTTGATGCGCACCGGAATGTCGCGGTAGTATTTGAAGTAGTCGGGGTGCGTCAGGTAGCCGAGGGGCGTAACGTCGTAGGGAATAAACCCCTCTACGCCAAACAATGATTTAGCCCGCTCCTGCCAGGGGCGTAGCTGCGCGTATAGCCATTTGTCGCCTTCGCTGGTTGATTTCTCCAGGAAGTCAATGTCGGTTTTGCCCAGCAGCAGATACGAACTGCACTCGAACCCCGATAGCACCACTGGTACCCCGGCCTCGAACAGTGTCCGAAACGCCAGCGTGTCGCGCTCAAAGTTGTAGTCGCCCACCGTCACTTTCTCCAGACCGGGGCGAAACGGGAAACCCGGTGTCCGACCCGCACACACGATCACCTCTTCGATTTGTGAGGCCAGTTCGGGATGGTTTTTAACGACCGTCGCTACGTTCGTGACAGGCCCGAGGGCCAGAATAGCCAGCTTTTCTTTTTTCAGTGCATTGGCAAGGGCTATTGACGCATCGGTTTCGACGCCGGTGTTGGCTCCACTCTGCGAGCCTTTATAGACCGGGATGGGGTTGCGCGGTTTGCCGGATGCGTCGCGGTTGTACCAGCCCAGAATTTTCTGCGTCACGTCGTAGCCATAGTCCACGTACGTAACGGTGCTGATACCCACCAGTTCGATTTTGTCGGTCTGCCGCAGGGCCATAATCAGCGTGACGCCGTCGTCTACTTCGCGCGGGGCGCGTTCGGGCAGGCCAATCATGATGTCGGTGTCAAACCAGACCCGGCGGGGTTTCGTAGCCGTCTGCGCGAAGAGAACGGTTGGGAAAAGGAAGAGAATAATAAACCGGTTCATGGCTGGGAAATGAATGTATTCAGGTGAAAAAAAGAGCAGGTTATTTTCTGTCATGCTGACGCAGGAAGCATCTCTCTGCAACAAAAACGCTCTCTACAAAAGAGATGCTTCCTGCGTCAGCATGACAAAATGCCTTAAAAAACGTACCGCGCACCGAACTGAAACTGACGCGGGGGAGATGCCGACCGGGGCGTAATGCCCGACCCGCGTGGGCCAATCTGGAACTGATTGGTGGCACTGCGCACGACGTTATAGCCTGAGATATTCTGCGTGTTCAGCACATTGTACACATCGGCGGAGATTTCGAGCCGGGGCCGTCCAAACAACCGGACGGTGTATTTTACCGACAGGTCCACCGTTTTGGCCCAGGGCAGGCGGTCGTTGTTGCGCGTCTCGCCGGGTTGAATGTCGGCGGGCAGGCTGAAGCTTTCGCTGTCGCCGTTGAGGTCGGTGGTGCCATATTTGCGGGGGTCGGCAAAGCGCGTAACGGGTAGGCCGCTCTGGAGCAGTACGGCGGGCGTAATCACTAAGTCGCGAATCGGGTAGTAGTAGAATACCCCCGAAAACACGTGCCGCCGGTCGTTGTCGTCCACTACGTACTCCGCATCATAGTTGTTGGAGTCCTGCGCCCGTGTGTTGACGCCCGTTGTGTTGCTTTTGATCAGCGAGAGGTTGTAGCCCAGCCGATACGCGTATTTGTCGTTGCCCTTGAGTTTGTTGAACACAAAGTTGGCGGCCCGGTAGCGGGCAATGCCGTTGGTGCGGGTCTCAAAGATATTTCGCGAAATACCCCGCAACGTATCGCTGCCATTCACCACTGCGTAGGCCCCGCGCTTATCCTGCCGGATCGGGATGGGGCGCGTCAGATCGGCCTGCGCTACGGTCCGGGGCTTCACATCATTGGGATCGTTGAGCGGGTAGGCAGAGGGGGCGTTGAGGTTGTAGAGGTAAAACAGGTCATTCGTAGCCACGTGAACCAGATCGACCGAGAACAGCGTGTTGGCCGTAGGCTTGTGCTGGAATCCAAGCGAGAACTGGTGCGAATACGGGTTTGTAAATCCATCGGGATTCATAATCCTGAAGTTGTTGCTGAACTGCTGATCGCGCCGACCCTGCAACTGATCGGAAGTGGGGCCGTTGAGGTACGTTACGGGCGTGGTAGAGCGGGCGTTTAGGTTACCGGCGAAGGTAATCTTGTCCAGATCAGCTGAACCGGGTAGAATTCCCTGCCGTTTCAACTCGTTCAGTTGCTTTTTGAAATCGGCCCCGTTGTTGCTGAACTGCAGGTTATCGCTATAGACTGTATACTTGATACGGTCGTATGACATGGCATAGCCGCCCCGGATTACGCTCCGCTCCGAAAGCTGGTAGTTGAACGCTACGCGGGGAGCCAGGTTGTTGTAGTCGCCTTTGGTGCCGCCCGCTTTGGTCAGGTTGTCGTAATCGTAGCGCAGCCCGAAGGTCAGGTTCAGATTGGGCCGGGCCGCCCAGAGGTCTTCGGCGTAGAGGCTGTACACGTTCTGCCGTTTTCCAAAGGTGGTCGGGCGCAGTTCTACGTCGTAGGTACGCACCTGCGCATCGCGCGGGATATCGTTGACGTTCAGAGCCGAGCCGATGTTTTTAGCTTTAAGTGCATCGAGTTGCGGCTGGGTTAGCTGCACGTCGTACGTACCATAGGGATTGGCCCCGCCGAGGAGCGAGAAGCTGGACGTAATAAGTTCGGCTCCGGCTTTGAACGTATGGTTGTTGCGCCGGACAATGAATTTCTGCTGAATCTGATCCGTGGTTTCGAAGTCGTCGAAAATAGCTCCGCTCTGCCCAAGTACGGCAATCGGTACGCCATCCGGGCCGCGCAGGGTAACCGAGGGGTTTGTGGGGTTCACTGGTTCGCGGTAGTTCCAGCGAAAGCGCGAACGCTGGTAGTTGGTCTCGCCCGTAATGTCCGGTCCGCCGTCGCGGGTACCGAGGACGTAGGCATTTTTGAGGGCAATCAGGTACGTCCGGTTTTTCTGGGTCGAAGCCGCCGACGGAAACAGGTTGCCGCCGTCCAGCCCACCGCCCTGCCGGTCAATATTGAACGTACCGATGTTGGCCCGCAGGCTGGACTTGAACCGCCCGCTCCAGACCTGGTCAAGCTTACCCGATACGTAGGAAAAATAGTTACGACCCGTCACGACCTCGTTGACACCGAGGGCCGGAGCCACCAGCCGATTGTCTTTTTTGTCGAAGGTCTGCTCTACGTCGATGTAGAAGAACGTTTTGTCTTTCTTCAACGCCCCGCCCAGTGCAAAACCGAGCTGATGCCGCTGAAATCCGTCTTTCACCGAGTTGCCCGATAAGTCGGCGGAGGCAAACGTCGACGGGCTGTCGATGATGGTGCCGGGGCGGGTCAGGTAATAAGCCTCGCCCGACAACTGATTGGTGCCGGAGCGGGTTGTTACGTTCACAATGCCGTTGCTGGTGTTGCCAAACTCGACCGAGTAGTTATTGGTGAAGACCGTAATGCCCTCGGCAAAACCCACCGGCGTGTTGAACTTCATGTTGCCCAGAAACCGCTCGTTGTTGTCCATCCCGTCGATGAGGTAATTGGTATAAATACCGTTCAGTCCGTTGATGGCCACGTTGGGGGCTTCGGCGTAGCCCTGCGTGGCCAGCGTCAGGTTGGGCAGGCGGTAGAGGGCGCGGGTAATGTCGCGGCCTTCGAGGGGCAGGGCCTGCAACTCGCGCCTTGAGACCAGAGCCGACACCTCGGCGTTCTGCGTGTTGAGCCGGGTCAGCCGCCGGTCGTTAATTACCACCTCGTCCAGCGTACCCTCGCGCTTGAGCGGCAGTTGCAGCGTCACGTTTTGAAGCGTACCCGGCTGCACGGTAATGTCAGACACTTCGTCTTCGGTGTAGGTATCGGTAGCGCGGGTAAACACCCGGTAGCGGTTGTCTGCCGATATGTTACCGAACTGCACCCGGCCATCGCCGTTGACGCGGGCCGAGTCGAGCGTTTTTGTGGTGACGTTCTGCAAATAAACCACCGTGTTGGGTACGGGCCGACGCAGTAGCAAATCGGTTACGGTTACGTCAATTTCCTGCTTCGCGGGGGTTGTCTGTGCCGATGCCAGCAGAGCAACGAATGGACTGACCGTAACGAAAAGTTGGGTAAACAATTTTTTCATGGACTCAGATAAACAGGTGATTATGAATAATGGGCATATACCCCAATGCCAGCCTCCACGTCGGGAAACCGGGCATGATTATGCCAGAAAAAAAGGAGATTATGCAGCTATGGCTACGGCAGCCGACGATGCTGTGCCGGTTAGTACCGGCGGCCCCCGCAACGCACCCGTGCGGAGAAAAATACGAACCGCCCGCAGCAACTCACTGCCGGTCTCAACCCGGTACTCTTCAACGCCAATGGCCAGCAGGTGACGAATAAACGCAGAAGTGAGGGGCGAGGCCGTTTGGTACTGCTGCAAATCAGCGCGGCTGTTCACATCATTCAGCCGGGGCAAAACGGCCATTGGCCAGTCTGTACAGGTCCGGCTAAGGGTCTGGGCCAGCCGGTTGGTTTGCCAGGGCATCTCGGCCAGCGGCAGATTCTCGAAAGCCGCACGCGACAAACCAAACAGGTACAGCCCCCCGCGCTGGTCGGGACCCAGCACTACCGATGCCGACTGAAGTGCATGGGCTGCCTGGGTCAGATGCGCCGTCGTGAGGGCCGGGCAGTCATTGCCCACGACCAGAACCCGCTCAAACCCCCGCGCAAACGCAGCGTGCAGGGCAGCCGTCATCTGCTCGCCAAACCGACCGGTATGGGTAATTAAATCGGTAGAATGCAGGACGGGAAGGGCGGTAGCCCCGGCAATTTGCCGGATGCGTCTGGTTAACTGCGCCAGTACGCTGCGGTTAGGCAGCGGTTGCCCGGCCAGCCGCTTGAGCCGGGCATCGGCAGCAGTAGACTGAGCAAAGACAAGTATAGCAGTAGAGACAGACAAAATCAATTTCGGCGGTAACGGGACCACAAACATACGGAGCGGAGCCTGATTCGGATTATCCGGCGGGCCTGATAAAACGAATTGAATTGATTTTTGTCAGTTGAATGACTGTTGTTGCGCTGCCGATATGGCAAAAAAAGATTCCGAAGAGAGGATTCTTCGGAATCGGCCGGGATAAAATCTGAAAATGGGAAATCTCTCTGGTTCACGAACGGATGTCCCGATAGTTACTCCGTTTTAAAATCAGAATCTTTCAGGCCCTTGTTCACCTTCACGTTGTCAACAGTCATCGTCATGGCACCGCGTGGCGTTTGCTGGTTAAGCGTCATCGGAAACTTAATGCCATTGTTTTCCTTATAATCGGCGTAGCCCGTAGTGGTAGTCATTTCGCCCCGTTGCGATTTGGTGGTAACGATCGACTGCACTTTCAGGCCCGTACTGGTGTCGAAATTATCGGTCCAGGTGGTACCGTCGGCGGTGGCGTGGCTGAGCTTATACGTGTCTTTTCCGTCTATTTTTTCGGGGCCCACTACCGTGCTGGTTACCCCGTTTTCGGCATAGTGCAGTTCGGGAAACAGCGTGTTCATGGTTGTCATCTTCTGCGCTTCGGCACCGTCAATGGTCTTGCTGCCCTGCATCCCGCCCATCAGCACTTTGGTGCCGTCGCCGGTTTGTTTCATTACCTCCATGCCGCTGGCATTGATGACCATCGAGAACTTGTTGGGCAGTTTGTTTTTGCGGGTAATCATAATCGGGCCGCGCTCGGTTTCTGCTGACATGTTCATGGTCAGGTCAGTCACTTTCATCAGGGCGTCTTTGCCGCCAATGGCCGCTACGTATTTGTCCAGAATCTGGTCGGCGGTGGGGGTGTCCTGTGCCGTAGCTCCCTGCCAGGCCATCGGCACGAGGAATAAGGCAATCATGAGTTTTTTCATTGGGAACGGGGGTTTCGCTTGGGGTTAAAGAGATAAAGTTGAACGAAGGCAAAAGACGTCATTAATTCTGATTTTCTACAATGTCGTCATGCCTGATTTTTTTTAGCGCGGTCCGCGCGATCCGCCCCGTCGTTCAAGCGTTGGTGCAGGATCGGTGGCGGGCTGCTGAGTTGGTTGAACGGGCTGCTCACTGCGTTGCCGAAAGCCGCCCTGCTCCCGCACAGGAGCGGGTAGGCCGGGTTCTACAGACGGGTTGTTTTGCCGGGGTACGGACGTCCGGGGCTGATACGTTGGTTGCTCGCTGCCACTACGCTGGATGTCTGCGCCCCGGCTGCGCTGAACTTCCGGCCTTGTTTCGCGCGGCTCGGCCTGCGGAAAACTACGCCCTGCCGGGGACTGCGCTGGCTCCGACGGTGGGTTTGCGGGGGCTGGCTGCGGAGCCGTCTGTACTGGTTCAGCGGGTTGCCCGTAATAGCTGCCCCGACCACGGCTACCCGAATTGGATGGGTAGGGCTGCGGACTCGACGGGGTAGCGTCTGGCGAGCTGGTACGTACCCGTGGTCTGGAATTGCCCGGACCTGACTGGATTATGTCGGCCCCATTCCCGCGCGACTGTCCGCCATAACTTCCGGGGTTGGGCGCGTTCTCGCGGGGTGCGCCGTCCCGAGGGCCACCATTGTAGGTGCCCGGGTTGGGGTTGTTTTCCTGCACAGACGACCCGCGGGGACGGTTGCCATATCCGCTGCCACTACCCCGGCTATTGCCATAACCGGAGTTATTGTTGGAACCGGAGTTATTGCCGTTGCCAGAATTACCGTTGTAGCCCGTGTTCCGGTCTGCATTGGGCCGGTAGATATTGACGGTATTATTCTGCACCACCGCCCGACCCGGACGATCGGCGTTCTCGACCTGATATACCGGCACCCGCTGGCGCGTTACCCGCTCGATGTCTTCCCGACGGGGCCCGTAGGCGTAATCCCGGTTGTTGACCCGATACACGTTATTGATGATGGTGGTTTGCTGATAAATGTTCACTACGCGGGGCTGGGGAACGTAATAGCTATAGATGCGCGGGCTGGTGATGTACATCTGCGGCACGAACGTCCAGTACGGGGCCGGCATGTTCACGTTACCGTACGAATTGCCGCCCGGACCCAGTGGTGCCCAGCCGTAATACCCTCCGCCCGACCGCCACGATACCCAGGCTGGTCCCCAGACGTTGCCCGGCACCCAGGCCCAGCCCCGGTAGGGGTCCTGATACCAGCGACCGTAGTGAAACGGTGCCCAGCCCCAGGTATAGTCCGATACCCAGGTGTTGCCGTATTCCGTTACAACCCAGTGGCCGTTGGTGGCGTAGGGCTGGAAATTCGGGCCGGCGTTCGGAATCCAGACGCGGCCATACTGGGGCGTTTGCACCCATTGGCCATACTGGTTCAGTTCCGTGTAAAAATCCGGCGATTGCCCGTACTGCTGATCGTAGCCACCCTGATTGTAGGACTGGTCGTACCCTGGTTGGTTATACCCCGGCTGATTGGAACCCGGCTGATCGTAGGGCTGATTGTATCCGGGCTGGCCGTAGTCCCGCTGCCCGTAGGTCTGTGCGCTGGCACATCCCTCGCTGAGCCACCCGGCAGTCAGGCAGACCAGTACTATGGCGCATTTCTCTATCGTTTTCATCACCTTGTGCGTTTGGTGGTTGGACACAGAAACCGGACCAGCGTTTAATTGACCTCGGGGCCGTCTGGTTCAACGCCATATTTAGCCGTGCGAATGGCCTGCCACGCCTGCACGGTGCCGCCGTTGGCGAAGTGCTCGTCTTCATCCTGGAGTTCCTGATCCCAGTCAAACGCGGTGGTATACCGCCCGTCTGATGTCAGGTCCATCTGGAGCTGATTGGCGCGGGCGTCGCCGTTGGTTTCACGCTGTTTGTAAAGCCGTTGCAGGGCTTCGGTCACCTCGGCAGAAAAATCGGTGGAGAGCACCTGAGGTTCACCGGCTTCATCGAGGTAGGAGCCGTAGAATTCAACGTCTTCGCCGTCGGCCAGAAACTGCACGTTGAGCCGGGCAATGGCCCAGGTATTGGTGTTGGCTTCCATCAC
>JACMPG010000362.1 GCA_014377625.1 Spirosoma sp. | reverse complement strand
TCGAGCGATGAAACCCACTCGCCCCCCGTTTTAATGACGTCTTTGGTACGGTCCGAAATAATCACCCAGTTGTCGGGGGTAATACTGGCTACGTCGCCGGTGTGGAGCCAGCCACCCTCCCATAGTTCGGCACTGCGTTCGGGGTCTTCGTAGTAACCCTGCGTGAGCCACGGTCCCCGCGCCACCACCTCGCCCACTGAATGTCCATCGTGCGGCATGAACTGACCGTCATCATCCATAAGTCGCATCTCGATAAACGGGGCAATACGGCCTGCACGGGTGCGAAGATTGATCTGCTCCTCAGCAGATAATTTGCGCTCATGATCGTTGAGTTGCGTAACCGACATGATAGGGGCGGTTTCTGACATGCCGTATCCCTGATAGACCTGAATGCCGAGGTCGAGCGCGGCTTTGGCCAGCCCCTTCGTTAGGGCCGAACCGCCGATAATCACCTTCCACCGGCTCAGATCAACCTGTTTGGCCACGGGACTATTCACCAGCATGTTGAGAATGGTGGGTACGCAGTGCGAAAACGTAACGCCCTCGCCAAGTAGTAGTTTCAGCAACACCTCCGGCTCATAACGGCCCGGATAGACCTGTTTGATGGATAGCATCGTAGCCAGAAACGGAAAACCCCAGGCGTGGACATGAAACATCGGCGTAATGGGCATATACACATCGACCGTCGAGGAAAACGGTACTGCCTGATAGCCACAGATGTAGGTCAACAGCCCCATCGTGTGCATAAACAACTGCCGGTGTGAGAAATAGACCCCTTTCGGATTACCCGTTGTACCCGTCGTATAAAAGGTAGTGGCCCAGGTATTTTCGTCAAAATCCGGGAAATCGTGCTCGTCCGACGCCCTGCTCAGTAATTCTTCGTATTCGCCCGTAAAGCCATCGGGAGCGGTCACGGCATTTGGATCGGCATAGACTTTATCGCTGATCAGTACATACGTATCAACCGTTTCGACCTGGTCTTTTATGGCGTTGAGAATGGGCAGGAAATCCTCGTGAACCAATACGGCTTTATCCTGGGCGTGGTTCATGGTGTACAAAATCTGCGCGGGCGACAGCCGGACGTTGATCGTGTGCAGAATGGCCCCAATGGCGGGTACGGCAAAGAAGCATTCGAGGTAGCGGTGGCTGTCCCAGTCGAGTACGGCTACGGTGTCGCCCGGTTTTACGCCGAGATCAGTCAGGACGTTAGCCAGTTTCCTGACCCGCTGATTAAACTGCACGTAGTTCATGCGGAATAAATCGCGGTAGATAATTTCGCGGTGCGGCTCGTATTTGAGCGATTGCGCCAGCATCGTTTTTATCAGCATGGGTGGCTCGTGAGCCTCCGGCGTGCGGGGAATGAGTTTTGTGTCAATCATGATGGTAAGTTCTATTATTTCCCTGAATAACTTAAATAATTCCGCTAATTATCTACGCCTTTCGTTGTTTTAGAATGGCTTACCCATTGGGCAGCAGTACCGTGAACGTACTGCCCATGCCGACCCCGCTCTCGACCAGCAACTGACCGTTGTGTACCTCCACAATCCGACGGCAGATGGATAATCCCAGGCCAGAACCCGCATAGCCCAGCGCGCTGGAGGCCCGAAAAAACGGGTCGAAAATAGTCGATAGCTCGTCGGCCCCGATACCCATACCGCTGTCGATGAAGGCTACCCGGCAAAACTGATCGTTGGTGCTGATCCTAACGTCTACCGTTTCGTCGGGCGCGTATTTGCAGGCGTTATCCATCAGATTCAGAAACACCTGCCGGAGCAGCATGGCGTTGCCGCGGATCATGGTATCGTCAGAGTCGGGCAGGGTGACGTAGTCGATGCGGACGCGGTAGGCCGGATACGCGTTGAGAAGTTCCTGCTGTGCTTCGAGCAGGACATCATCGACCCGCAGCGGGGCCATTGTCACCGCGCCCGTATCGGTAAGCGGGCGGGCCAGCAACAGCAGGCTATTGGTAAGACCAATGAGCCGGTCCGTATCGCCGAGTAGGTTTCGAAGGATAAACTCGTGTTCGTCTACCGACCGGTGTCGGGTCATGCCCAGTTGAATTTCCGATTTCAGAGCGGTCAGGGGCGTTCGGAGTTCGTGCGATGCGTGTGAGACGAAGCTGCGCTGCTGTTCAAAAGCCCGTTCCAGTTGCCCCAGCACGGTATTGAAATTGACGGCAAGCTGATCGATCTCATCCTGGCGGTTGCCTTCGTCGAGCCGTTGCCGCAGGTTGGTGGACGTAATGGTTTGTACCTGCTGATTGATCCGGCTGATGGGCCGCAGCGACTGCCCGGCAAAGAACAGCCCCAGCCCTACGGTCATACCAATACCCCCCAGTAAGCCCCAAATCAGGGTTCGGCGCAGATTGGCCAGCTTGCTCCGGCCAAACTCGTCGTAGGCCGACGCCAGCACCACCAGCGACTCCCCCCGTTCATCGACCAGCAGTCCAGCCAGTTCATTGTCGCCATCATGGATTTCAATTTCATGCTTTAGCCGAACCTGACGCAGCAGGTCAGGATTGTAATGAATCACCTCGTCATCGACACTCGCGTAGATCAGGCGATTGCGGCTGTCGAAGACCAGTACTTTCTCGTCGAGTAGTTCCGTGATGGTGTTGCGGTCGATGATTTTGAGGAGATTTCTATCAATTTCCTTTACCTCTACCAGGAGCCGCACCGTGGTACGGGCTTTTTGCTTCAGCCGCTCATAAAACTCTTCCTGCCGGTACGTAGCAGACGTCAGATACACCACGACGGAAAAGACGATAAGAATCGTGGCGACGATTAGCGAAAACTGGCCGGCAATTCGGGTTTGTATCGTCATTTGGTATCGTCGCGCAGCACGTAGCCGAGACCAGGTTTGGTGTGAATAAGTTTCGGCGTAAAATCGCGGTCAATTTTCCGGCGCAGGTAATTAATGTAGACCTCCACTACATTGGTGCCGGGGTCGAACGTGAACTTCCAGACGTGCGTAGTCAGGTCCATTTTGGAGATGGTCTGTCCCTGATGTTGCAGCAGGTATTCCAGCAGCGCAAATTCCTTGGCGGTCAGATCAATGACCGTATCGTGACGCGTAACAATTTTCGTTTCCCGGTTCAGGGTAAGATCGGCCACTTGTAAAACATCGTTCGGGGCAGGGTTAGCCGTCAGATCGGCCCGGCGCAGGCAGGTGTTTACGCGGGCCACGAGTTCGCGAATGTCGAACGGTTTCACCACGTAATCGTCGGCACCGAGACCCAGCCCCGTTAATTTGTCGTCAATTTCGCCCATTGCCGTTAGCATCACGATGGGCAGTCGAGGCTTTTCGGTGCGCAGCGTCCGGCACAGGTCAAAACCGTTCATGCCGGGTAGATTTACGTCCAGGATTATTAGATCAAACGCGCCGGTGCGAGCCATGTCCAGCCCGGTCGGTCCGTCGTAGGCTACGTTGGTCGTATAATTTTCGTCGGCCAGACTGCGCCCTACGTTCTGCGCAATCCGCCGGTCATCTTCAACAATCAGGATTTTCTTCATACCGCTTATTCACGTACCCTGGCCAATAAGCGTTCAGCCGCCCGAACGTCGTAGTCGGCCCCCTTCATCTTACCCTGCGCAATTTCCTTCACCATCGAATACGCCGGTTTGGCCGCCGGGCCGAGCTTATCCAGTACACTCAGCGCCTGCACGCGGGCCATCTGATTGTCGCTGTGCAGGGCGTCGGTCAGGGTTGGCACGGACTTGTCCCGTTCGCCCAGACCCGACACCGCTTCGGCAGCAGCAATGCGAACGCTGATTTCAGGATCGGTCAGGAGGGCAGTCAGTTTGCTCAGTGCCGGTTGGGCCGCTTTGCCAAGAATGGTGCAGCCCGTTGCGGCCCAGTAGCGTACCACCGGGTCGGCGTCGCTCAACCGTCTGGTTAGTTCGGGCAGACGCTGAACATGGCCCATCGACGCCATTTCTGCCGTTTCGAGAACGCGGGGTAGGTTGTAGCGGTTGCTGCGGGCGTAGGTGTAGAGCGGGGTTGTTTGGGCAATGTCCTGCATCATAGCTTCGGGCAGAAAGCCCACGTCTTTCGATTGCAGCACCCAGTCGCGATTGACCCGGCGCAGCGTCTCCAGCACCGCTTTATAATGCGGATCAGCGGCCAGATTATTGACATTATGCGGGTCGGCTGCTACGTCGAAGAGTTCTTCGGCGGGCTTGGTCTCCCAGAATTTTCGCTGTACGTCGGTTAGCGTACCGGCATCGCGGGCTGCCTCCCACGAGCGCATAGACGGTGCTTTCCAGAGGTAGTCGATGTACTGTCCGTAGATTTTGTGGGGCATGTAGTTGCGGATGTAGCGGTACCGCTTGTCGCGCACGGCCCGGCAGAGGTCGATGCGCTCGTCCATGCGCCCCCGAAATCCGTAGGCATAGGCGGGTTCCGGGGTTTGCTGTTTACCCAGAAAAGCGTGGCCCTGCATGTAGGCCGGTACCGGCACCCCCGCCAGACTCAGCAGGGTGGGGGCGAAGTCGAGGAACGTAACGAGCCGGTCGGTTTTCGTGCCTGCCTTACCGGGTGCGAGGTGCGCGTATTTCTTCGGGAACCGAATCACCATTGGAATGTGCAGCCCCGACTCGTACATGAACCGCTTGCTGCGGCCCAGCACTCCACCGTGATCGCTGTAATAAAAGACGATGGTATTATCAACCTCGCCCGATGCGTCCAGATCGGCCAGCAGTTTACCCACCTGCGTATCCATATCCTCGATTTTGTCGTAGTACTGCGCCCAGTCGTGCCGCATCTCCGGGGTGTCGGGGTGGTAGGGCGGCAGCGTTACGTCGGCGGGTTTGTGGCGTAGCCGTTCGGTTGGGATCGACTGATGCAGCGAACTCTCATGCGACACGCCGAGGTTGAACACCGCGAAAAACGGTTGCTTGCCGTTCCGGTTCCGGTACGTAGCTGACCCGCTCGATTCGTTCCAGGCGTCTGGCTGATCGGGCATGTTGTAATCCTTCTTGGCGTTGTTGGTGGTGTAGTAGCCCGCGTTGCGCAGGTAGTGCGGGAAGAATTTTACGAAGTCCGGCACGGCATAGATACTCCGCATATTCTCGGTGCCCGTACTGGGCGGGTACACCCCCGTAATGAGCGTTGAGCGCGAGGGCGCGCAGACGGGCGCCGACGCGAAGGCGTTGGTATACCGGATGCCGCTGGCCGCCATCCGGTCAATGTTGGGCGTAGTGGCAAACGTATCGCCGTAGCAGCCGATCAGCGGGCTGTTGTCTTCGCTCACAATCCAGAGAATATTGGGCCGGTTGGGTTGCTGGCTGGGCGAGGGAGACAGACCAGCCGAGAGCAGTAACGTAGCAAGTAGCAGGATTGTTGAGCGTAGCGTCATGGTATAATTGATAACGGTGAAACAGGCACTGACTGGTAAAGCCATTGCCGCTTGCTATTTCCTGTCTAAGTCCCTTTATTTGCTCGGGCGAGCCATCCAGGACAACCTCGACCTAACCAACCACCTACAGGACGCCGTCAGCAGCCTGCGCTTTGCCCGCGACGAAAGCATCTACACCGGCGAAACGGTGCGATTGTGAGCCACCCCGTTTGTTGATACGTATCAAACCATGCGGCAACACAAGGCGTGAGGATAAACAATGCGAGATGCGCTATGTATATTTTGTGGTGTTTAACTACCACGTGACATAAAATATTAGCGTAAAATACTTAAAAATCAAAGCAGTAAGGATTTTAGTTGACTCAAATTTGACATAAAATCAACAGTAACCGTAATTTGCATTACTTGACAGAAATTACGTACATTTGAAAGTCACCCGTCACTTTAAACGAAAAATCGTACAATCATGAAAGATTACAAAGTTGAGGTACTAATCTATTACTCGAAAATTACTCTTGATTCAGAACACATCGCAAAAAAATCGAAAGAGGAGATTCAACAGAAACTTGACGAGTATTCTAAAAATGGATACAAATTAACCTCTACAAACTCAACCAACTTCGGATTGGCGATTTACATATATTTGTTTTTCGAGAAAGACGTGTAGAGGAAAAGTTCTCCACTTGTTGGGAAAATATCTGACAGAGCTTGATTTTTAGATCGCTGAATAACTATCCCCTGTTGGCCTGTACAGAACCACTTACAGACGCCTTCAACAGCCTGCGTATCGACTCCGCCTGCTATGAAAGCGTTGGGATCAGTGAAGTAGTGCGATTGTAAAATAGTTGACTTGAATAACATGCGTCAATACGATTCGCAGAAAATAACAATACGGAATGCGTTACGCGTATTCCGTATTGTTTAGCTGGTAAGTGATGTGATACAAGTTGTCATAAAGTATTGACTTTTAAATAGTTATAACTTATATTCAGCTCGAATTTCAAATAAATAGTATGACAACTTGTATATGTATCACTCGTCAAAAAGTGCGTCTATTTGAGAGTTGGTGGCAACCGCATAAATCATGCTTGGTGGACTTCTAATTAACAATTAACCAATATTCTTAAAAAAACACCTACCGTTAAATAAATTAACTAACAGCTTTTGCAAAAGAAACAATACATTTATGGAAATTTAACAACCTCTAATTTTTGTATTTCATGTGTTAAACATTTTAAAAAATGAAATATACTTCACTGTTATTATTAGTTTTCCTTCATTTGACCACTACTCTTGTTGGACAAAAAAATACTTGTAATCTTTCTTTATCAACTTTTAGAGCTGACAATAATTCTGTCCCACCAAATTACGATATTAGTATTACAGGAAGTACAAATGCTATTTGTAAAAATGTAAATGTAACGCTTCAATGTCAAGGGAATCCTACTATTCATGGAGAATCTGTACCTGTTACCAACGGTACTTTTAGATATACATTTCCCTATATTAATTGCCCATGCAATGGGGCATCAAGTAATTTTACAATTGACATAGAATGTGCCGATGATAAAACTTGCAAAATAAGTAGAACTTTGGAGATCCCTTGTCCAGTTATTAAATGTCCGTCAATCACAAATGTTAATGCCACTATCGGAGCTTGCGTTGGACTTAGATGCAAAAAACAATCTATTACATTTACCCCTATTGTGTCGGGAAGTTATGATTCTTATTCTTGGAATTTTGGGGATGGCATAATTGTTACAAACATGGGGGTTTCAACATCCATTGTTCATGAATATTCACATTTCCCAGAAGGCGAACCAACTTTTACAATTTTCAAAAATGGGTGTATACCAATAATTCATCCTATTGATTTACAACAATTTCAACCATGTGATGATTGTCCAGATGAGAATAGTATAAATTTAAGTCAATTGCTGTCAAATAAATGCAACCTTACTGGATCAATTGGTACAATTGGTACACGATTTTGTGAAGAACAATACACTACATTTATTATTAATTATGGAGATAATTCACAAAGTGAATCACACAACATAAGTCAATTAAACAATTTCCCAATTAGTCATGATTATCCTAATGATGGAGAATTTCTTTTTACGGTTCAATTACTAAAAAATGGAGAAGAGAGCTGTGTTTTTTCAAAGCCAATAACCATAAGTGATTGCAAAAAAGTTATTATAGACGATGATGACGATGATGACGATGATTCTTCTTGCTTTTTTTGTTTTTGCACAGATAATATAATTTGCTGTATTTTATATGCTCTGTTTATTGCATCAATTATTGCTATGGGCATTTCACTTATAATTGCGTTATGTGTCAAGGTCAGTACAAAAGCATGGATTGCTTTTGGTATTGCCGTTGCTTTGGCTATCGGACTTGGAATCGCTTTAAGTTTGATATGTGATTACAGCATTTGCCAATTATTGTTGGGTATAGGTATAGGAAGTGCTATAAACTGGGCTATTGTTTGCGAAACTAATGCAGTTACTCTGTTCGCTCCTTGTACAAGTTGGTTTTGTCAAATGAGTCGTTTTTCTATTTTAGGTTTCAGAATGAAAAATTCATTGATTGTTAATATTTTATTGTATATTTTATTGGCAATCTTTTGTGGAATTAGTCAATTTTTAATTTAAAAATAATTAATTATGAAAACTGTATTATTAAAAAAAATTGCTTTTTCATTGTTATTTGGTATTAATTTACTTATGCCAAATGCTTCTTTTTCACAAATTTCTTATATTGCTAAACCGGGAGAAATTATCCAGCATCAAGAATTTGACACTTGGCCTTTACAGGATGACAGAATTTACGTAAAGCTAATCTCTGTAATTGATAATAAAAAGAGTGATATTTACACTTTCAAATCAACAAATGGAAGAAAAAACTTTACCGAAGCAGCACTTGAAGGTCAAGGAAGCACAAGTCAATATTGGCAATATAAAGTTGGGGACAAAATACAAATCTGGGAAAAAGACTATATTTCAGATGATAGAGTATTTACCTATACATTTAAACAGTCCGACTTTACAGGGGGGACGACAAAAACCTACGGTAATAGTTATTATAGTATAAAATTTGTAAGAATAGCTTTATGACTATGTTTTTTTTGCAGAAAATTAAAAATCCTTTTTAATTTGAGAATTTGCTGTTGTTGCACCCGAAAAATATCCAATTTCTAATGCGACTTTTGCTCGATAACTTATTTTGCTTATGCTCAAGTTATTGAGCATAAAAGCGGCAGCCACCAACATCGTATTTAATAAATTGTGGGCAGAGGTAATATTCCTGAGCATTTGGAATAATAATTTACTTTTGTTCAGGCTTACGGAACCCTATTGAGGATTTGGAATTTAACCTCTGCATTTTTACTTTTACTGGCTTTGGGTTAGGTGCTGACGTATTCCAAAACCCACAACTTCTTAAATACGTGTACGTTAAACCAAAATTGAGTCAGTTTAACGTACACGTATTTCACCAGTACAATCCATCATCCCTTTCTATGCGATCAATCGTATTCGTCTTTCTCTTACTTGGCGCAGGGCTTACGTCGCCTGTTGTTCGGGCGCAGGAGGCTCCGGCGTTTGTTTTTGGTGACATGCTGCCCGACGCACCCGAACTGGCTCCGCGTGGGGCGTATGGCGTAGGTGTACGTACCGTAGCCCTCATGAATACCGATCAGTTAGACGTGCTCCACGCCAAAGATGGGCAGACACCCCGCTACAATCGGCCCATAACGGTTGAGGTCTGGTATCCGGCCCGTATTCCGGTGGGTAAGGCCGCGAATGTCAGCTATGAGCAGGTGATGGGTACGGCCAACGACCCCAAGCGGCCCCTGATTCCTTTCTCCTTTGCGGGCCGTGCTTTGCGCGATGCAACTCCTGATCCCGGAACCGGTGCGTATCCGCTGGTCATTGTGTCGCACGGGTACGTTGGGTCGCGGTATCTGATGACGTACCTCACCGAAAACCTGGCCTCCAAAGGCTACGTCGTGGTCGCTATTGACCATACGGAGTCCACGTTTTAGGGGATGCGGGCGGCTTTGCCAGTACGCTGCTGAACCGCTCTCTCGACGATCTGTTTGTGCTGAACGAAATGGGGAAACTGGGGGCCAAAACGGGCAAGACGTTTCTGGCCGGTCTGTTCGATGCCGATAATACTGCGCTGATTGGCTACTCGATGGGTGGCTACGGCGCCCTCAATGCCGCAGGGGCCGGGTACAGTCCGCAGGCAGCTAAGTTCTTTGGCCAGTTAGCCAACGGCAGCACCGCCCTGACCACCCGCACTACCGCCGACCCCGCCTATAAAGCGTCGCTCGATTCGCGCATCAAAGCCGTGGTTGCGTTTGCGCCCTGGGGTATGGAGCGGGGCGTGTGGGATGCCGAGGGGCTGGCCGGATTGACCCTGCCCACGCTGTTTGTGGCCGGTAGTCAGGACGATATTTCGGGCTACGAAAAAGGCACCAAAGCCATTTACGAAGGGGCCGTAAACGCCGACCGCTACCTGCTCACGTACCTGAACGCCCGGCATAACGTAGCGCCCAACCCGCCCCCGGCCGAGTCGCTGCGGCCCGGCCTGCCGCTGGACGAGTACCTGCGCTATGCCGAACCGGCCTGGAACGAACGGCGCATCAACAATATCAACCAGCATTTTGTGACCGCTTTTCTGGGGATACACCTCAAAAAGCTGGCCTACGCGCCGTATTTCGAGGTACCCGAAAAAACCACCGATGGTGTCTGGAAAGGTTTCAAACCCCGCACCGCCGTCGGACTCGAAATGCGCCACGCCAAACCCTGACCAGCCCTTACCACCCCCAACCGACCCGTCGGACCGCCCCTCCTAAAACAGGAGGGGGCTAAAAAAGGGCTTCGCAGAAAAGCCCCCTCCTGTTTTAGGAGGGGCGGTCCGACGGGTCGGTTGGGGGTGGTAAGGGCTGGTAGATTTCAACTTACCGGGCTGAGTAGTTCGGGGCTTCTTTCTGGATGGCGATGTCGTGGGGGTGGCTTTCGCGGACCCCGGCGGAGGTGATCTTGACGAATTTGGCGGTTTGCAGCGTCGGGATGTCGGCGGCACCGCAGTAGCCCATGCCCGCTTTCAGGCCGCCTACCATCTGATACACAATCTCGGCTACTTTGCCCTTAACCGCCACGCGGCCCACGATGCCCTCCGGCACCAGTTTCTTAACGTCGTCTTCGGCGTCCTGGAAATAGCGGTCTTTCGAGCCGTCTTCCATCGCTTCCACCGATCCCATGCCCCGGTAGGTTTTGAACCGGCGGCCTTCGTACAGGACCACTTCGCCGGGGGCTTCTTCGGTACCGGCCAGCACTGAGCCAATCATCACCGTACTCGCCCCGCCCGCAATGGCTTTGGTGATATCGCCCGAGAACCGAATGCCCCCGTCGGCAATGACCGGAACGCCGGTTCCCTGCAACGCTTTGGCCGATTCATAGACGGCAGTAAGCTGCGGCATGCCAATCCCGGCAATGATGCGGGTGGTGCAGATACTGCCCGGTCCCACGCCCACCTTCACGGCGTCGGCTCCGGCGTCGGCCAGGGCTTTGGCACCCTCACCGGTGGCTACGTTCCCGGCAATGACCTGGAGGTTGGGAAACTGCGTTTTAATGCCCCGCACCGCGTCAATCACGCCTTTGGAGTGGCCATGCGCCGTATCCACGCTGATGACATCGACGCCCGCTTTGACCAGGGCTTCGATACGCCGGTGCAGATCGGGCGTTACACCCACGGCGGCCCCCACGCGCAACCGGCCCAGCTCGTCTTTGCAGGCGTTGGGGTGGCTTTTGCGCTTCAGGATGTCTTTGTAGGTAATTAATCCGACGAGTTTGTAATTCTCATCGACGATGGGCAGTTTCTCGATTTTATACTCCTGCAAAATATTCTCGGCGTCTTCGAGCGAGAGACCCACGCGGGCCGTAATCAGGTTGTCGCGGGTCATAATCTCCGTAACGCGCCGGGTCATGTTGCGCTGGAAACGCAGGTCGCGGTTGGTCAGGATACCGATGAGTTTACCGGCTTCGTCCACAATGGGAATACCGCCAATTTTGAACTCGCGCATGATTTTGTGCGCATCGGCAAGGGTCGAGTTTTTGGCCAGCGTGATGGGGTCGATAATCATGCCACTCTCCGAGCGTTTCACCTTGCGGACCTGCTCGGCCTGTTGTTCCACAGTCATGTTCTTGTGGATGATACCGATACCGCCTTCCTGGGCCATCGCAATGGCGAGGGCATACTCCGTTACGGTGTCCATTGCCGCCGAAATGAGCGGAATGTTGAGCCGGATGTTGCGGGTAAGCTGGGTAACGGTTGTGGTGTCGCGCGGGAGAACCTCCGAATAGGCGGGGAGGAGCAGGACGTCATCGTAGGTGAGAGCCTCGTAAAGAAACTTACTGGAGTCTAAGCTCATGGCAAATAGCAGGGGATGTTATTTGCGGGACAAAAGTACGATTCTGAACCAGGATTCTCGCAAGATTAGAAAGATTAAACAAGATTTGCTGACGCCGAATGGTCTTGATAATCTTTTGAATCCTGAAGAATCCTGGTTCAGACACTTTTTTAATTCAGCTTCACACGGATGGTCTTGCCTTCATTGCCAACTTTAAACCGGCAGTCGCTGAATTTAGGGGCCGACAGAGTGGGGCGGAAATCATTGCTGAAGCCGTAGGGTTCTTTAGGAATACCAAACACGCGCTTGTCCATCTTACCGTTGCCGTTCTCGTCGTGGTATACGGCCACGGCATACTCGCCGGGGTCAACGCTGAACGCAGCCTGGATCGGCTTACCTTTGGCATCAATGATGATGAGTTCGACCGGCTCACAGTTGGGGAAATCGGCGCAGGCGCGGTAGAGACCAATGTGAACGGCACCCTTTTGCACCCGGACATTCTGAACGTCAACCTTCAGATTTGGTTTCTCGGGGCTGGGATGTTTCGGATTAGACTGAGAAAAAAGGCTAATCAGCAAAAGCAAAAAGGGCATAGTTGGAAGGTTTCAGTTAAAAACGGTTTTATTTTGCATTTATGATAGCCCAGCCCCCCCCCGCCACCAAACGATGGATTACCAAACCGATTCCCGACGCCGATGAACACCGCGAATCCATTACGTCGCTGACGGCCTCGCTGGGCGTTAGTCCGTTTCTGGCGGCTTTGCTGGTGCAGCGGGGCATAAGCAGTTACGACGAAGCCCGTTCGTTTTTTCGGCCCGAAATCACGGCGCTCCACGACCCATTTCTGATGCGCGACATGGACCGGGCTATTGACCGGCTGACGCAGGCCATGCGCCCCGAACGGCCCGAAAAGATCCTGATCTACGGCGATTATGACGTAGATGGTACCACCTCAGTAGCGCTGGTATACGGCTTTCTGCAAAAGTACCACGAACAGATTGACTATTACATTCCCGACCGCTACAAGGAAGGCTACGGCATATCGACGCAGGGCGTTACCTGGGCCGCCGAAAACGGCTTTACGCTCATCATCGCGCTCGACTGTGGCATCAAATCCATCGACCGCGTAGCCGAAGCTGCTGCCCTCGGTGTTGATTTCATTATCTGCGATCACCACCGTCCCGGTGCCGAACTACCCGCTGCGGCTGCCGTACTGGACCCCAAACGCGACGACTGCAACTATCCGTACAACGAACTCAGCGGCTGTGGCGTGGGCTTCAAACTGCTCCACGCCTATTGTCTGCGCAACAACATTCCGCTGGAACAACTCTACCCGTGTCTCGATCTGGTGGCGGTCAGCATTGCGTCGGACATTGTACCCGTCACGGGCGAAAACCGGCTGATGGCGTACTTCGGCTTAAAAGTTCTTAACAGCGCACCCCGCACCGGCCTGAAAGCGTTAATCAAAATAGCGGGCTTCAAAAGTGAGCTGGACCTTACCAACGTGGTGTTTGGACTTGGGCCGCGCATCAACGCAGCCGGGCGTATCAAACACGCCAAAGCCGCCGTACAACTCCTGCTGGCCAACGCTGACGAAGAAGCCGATGAGTTTGCGATGGCCATCAATAAACACAACTCTGACCGCCGACAGTTTGACAGCAGCATGACCGAACAGGCCCTCGATATGATCCGATGCGACGAAACCCTGACCAACGCCAAAAGTACGGTGCTGTTCGATGCCACCTGGCATAAGGGCGTAATCGGGATTGTGGCGTCGCGGTGCATCGAGCATTTCCACCGGCCTACCATCATCCTGACCCGCTCCAACGATAAAGCCGCCGGGTCGGCGCGGTCGGTACCGGGGTTTGACGTGTACGAAGCCATCGAGCAGTGCGCCGACCTACTCGAGCAGTTTGGCGGTCATACCTTCGCGGCTGGCATGACCATGCCGGAAGCCAATATCGACGCCTTCCGGCAGCGGTTTGAAGAGGTGGTTTCGCGGACAATTCGGGACGAAGACCTGACGCCGTTGGTAGACATTGATCTGCCGCTCGATTTCAGTGAGATCGACGCCAAACTGTGTCGGATTCTGAAGCAGATGGGGCCATTTGGTCCGCACAACATGCAGCCTGTGTTCATGACCGAAGACGTATATCTGGCCAGTGAACCGGTTATTATGAAGGAGAAGCACCTGAAAATTCAGGTCTGGCAGCACCGCACTGGCCACACCCACACGGCGGTTGGTTTCGGTATGGGGCACCTGGCGAAGCAACTCAGGGGCCGAATCCCGTTCTCGATCTGCTACCACCTCGAACAGAACCATTACAACGGCAGCACGACTACTCAGTTGATGCTGAAAGATATCAAGTTGAGTCAATGATTCTCAGAACCGAAAATCTCGTTAAGAAATACGGCTCGCGGCTGGTAAACGATAATGTGTCGTATCAGGTCGAGACGGGTGAAATCGTGGGGCTGCTGGGGCCGAACGGCGCGGGTAAAACCACGTCGTTCTACATGGCCGTGGGGCTGGTGAAGCCCAACAGTGGCAAGGTATTCATCGACGACAAGGACGTAACCGACCTGCCCATGTACAAACGGGCGCGGCTCGGTCTGGGCTATCTGGCGCAGGAAGCCTCGGTATTTCGTGATCTGACCGTCGAAGAAAACGTCCTGGCCGTGCTGGAAATGTCCGACCTGCCCAAGCGCGACCGGCGCGACAAAGTCGAGGAGTTACTCGAAGAGTTCAGCCTGACACATGTGCGCAAAAGCAAGGGGAAGGTACTCTCCGGGGGCGAACGCCGACGTACCGAAATTGCCCGCGCCCTGGCCGTCGATCCTAAGTTTATTCTGCTCGACGAACCCTTCGCGGGCGTTGACCCAATTGCGGTGGAAGATATTCAGAGTATTGTGTCGAAACTCAAGCATCGCAACATCGGCATCCTGATTACCGACCACAACGTAAACGAAACGCTGTCGATTACCGACCGGGCGTACCTGCTCTTCGAAGGGAAAATTCTGAAGCAGGGTTCTGCCGAAGAGCTGGC
>JACMPG010000361.1 GCA_014377625.1 Spirosoma sp. | reverse complement strand
CCTATACCCCCCTGGACGCGCAACGGTGGATTCAGTTTGTGGTTGACCCTGAACAGGAAACCAACTTCGCCATCGACGTGGGCGGAGAAGCGGTGGGTAACATCGGCCTGCGTATTGGCAACGATGTTGATCGGTATACTGCCGAAGTGTGGTATTGGTTAGGCGAAAAGCACTGGGGAAAGGGAATCATCACAGCCGCACTACGGGCCATCACGGGTTATGTCTTTACCGAATTCACGCTGACCCGGCTCTACGCAATACCCTTTGCCCACAATACCGGCTCCGTGAAAGCACTCGAAAAAGTGGGTTTTCAGCGCGAGGGTCTGCTCCGCCGGAGTGCCGTTAAAGACGGAGTCGTACTCGACAAAGTGATGTACTCGTACCTGTCGAGCGACTGGCTGAATGCGGCCCCTATGTTGCCCTGATAGGACTCTTATTGGCTATGTATTGATAAACAATGGACTACACAATCCTAAACAACCTCTTAAAACAAACTCCGTTTTAATAACTGCGCGTTCAACGCCACAATGACCGTACTCACGCTCATCAGCACCGCGCCGAGAGCTGGGCTGAGGACGAAATTGGGGTACAGCACCCCGGCCGCCAGCGGAATGGCAATGACGTTATAACCCATCGCCCAAAACAGGTTCTGAATCATCTTGCGGTACGTCGCCTTCCCGAACTCAACTAAGTTCGTGATATCGGTGGGGCGGCTGTTGACTAAGATGATGTCGGCAGTTTCGGCGGCAACGTCGGTGCCTGAACCTACGGCAATGCCCACGTTGGCCTGCGCCAGTGCGGGGGCATCATTCACCCCGTCGCCGGTCATGGCCACAAACTGCCCTTTGGCCTGTAATTCCTTCACGATGGTTACTTTCTGATCGGGTAGTACTTCGGCATAGACCCCGTCCAGGCCGAGGGTTTTGGCAACGGCATCGGCCACTTTCTGGTTGTCGCCAGTGGCCATATAAACCTTGATACCCGATTCCTGCAGGCGTTGCACCGCTTCTTTTGAGTCGTCCCGGATGCGGTCGGCCAACGCCACGTAGCCAGTTAACTGATTGTCCATCAGAATAAACACTACCGTTTCGGCTTCGCTGCCCGTTGCGTCCGGGGGAAGATCAATCCCTTTCTCTTTCAGGTAGCCAGGACTCACGACCAATACCTGCCTTCCGTTTACGGTGGCCGAAACGCCTTTACCCGTGATGGATTGAAAATTCGCAATAGCAGGTAATTTCAGATCACGCTTTTTGGATTCCCGAACGATACCCTGAGCAATGGGGTGTTGCGACTGTTGTTCCAAGGCTGCGGTTAAACTCAATAACGTGGTCTCATCGGTATCCTCTGACAGTACCTTTACGCGGGTTACGCCAAACTCGCCTTCGGTCAGGGTGCCGGTCTTGTCGAAGACCATTGCTGTAATTTTACGGGCTTCCTCAAAAGCCGTGCGGTTGCGAATCAGCAGCCCTTTTTGCGCGGAAATGGCGGTTGAAATAGCCACTACCAGCGGAATTGCTACACCCAAAGCGTGGGGACAAGCCGTGACCATTACCGTGACCATTCGCTCCACGGCAAAGGCAACATCTTTACCTAACCACAGCCAGGCCACGAGTGTAAGCAGCCCCACTGACAGCGACAATATTGTCAGCCAACCGGCGGCACGGTCAGCTAAATTCTGTGTTTGTGATTTGGCATTTTGGGCCTCCTCCACCATTTTGACAACTTTATTCAAGTAGCTGTCTGCACCCCGATGCGTCACCTTGATTTTAAGCGATCCTTCGCCGTTGATCGCCCCGGCAATCACGGTATCCTTCGCCGACTTTTGGGCCGGAACGCTTTCGCCGGTGAGCATACTTTCGTTCACGGCACTGCTGCCTTCGACCACTTCGCCATCGGTCGGCACCCGCTCGCCGGGTCGAACCAACACCACGTCACCGACCGTCAAGGTGTTGACTTTTACGTCCTGAATATCATTACCGTCCACTTTGTGGGCATCAGAAGGTAGCATCTGCACAATCAATTCCAGGGAACGGGAGGCCCCGGCGACTGATTTCATTTCGATATAATGCCCCAGCAGCATGATGTCGATCAGCGTGGCCAGCTCAAAAAAGAAATCCATACCACTCAACCACCCCACCAACACGACGACGCTGTAAACGTAGGCGGTCGTGATGGCGATGGCAACGAGGGTCATCATACCCAGCCTGGATTGGCCCAATTGGCGGTTTCGCAGTTCGCCCACCATACCCGTCAGAAACGGCCATCCACCATACCCGTAAATCACTGAGGCCAGTACCAGCACCACCACTTTTTGATAAGGAAAGTCGAACGCGTAGCCTGTTAAGTCGCGGAACATCATAGACAGCAGGACGACCGGCACCGACAGGATCAGGCAAATCCAGAACCGGCGTAAAAAGTCTGCAATCATTGCCCCGTGATCGTGGCCGTTGTGTCCCATCTGCCCGGGCTTCATCTGGCTGTGATTCATTTTGCTATGATCCATGCCCATTCCACCCTGATGCGTTTCGGGGCTGTTAGGGTCACTCTGATTGTCGTGGCCAATGTGTTGCAACGCCTGTTGCTCGGCTGGCGATTCAATGGTTGTGTCAGGGCCTGGTTTTGGGTGCGGTTCGCCGATGTGGTCTGTGGTCGAGTGGTGCGCCGATGCGGCTGGGGCGGACGGGTGCTGATGTTTCATAAAGTTGAGTTCGTCAGGGTGTCTCCGTACTGAATTGGTAATCAGTACCGGGAGCCCCCTTTACTTAACTCAAAACAGGACAAACCGGCTCGTTCGGCAAAAATCTTGCAAGCCCCCACCCGAATTTTACAAGCTGTAATTACCCGGTAATCGTAGCTTTGTTTGTTGTCTAAGAACGCGGCTGTTCCCCGCTCATTGGCATAAAAACGGCTAAAACCCCCTGGCTATTGGTTCAGCAAGTGAGCCGATAACCTGTGAAAACGAGCATGACAAACAAAACAACCCTGCGGATTCGTGGCATGGCCTGCGCCCGGTGCATCGACGCGGTGCAGACGAACTAAGCCAGTTGGAAATGGAGGTGCTGGACATCCACCTTGGGTCCGTTACGATACGTGGTCCCTTACAACCCAACGACATGACCCGGATCGGGCCGGCCCTGACGCGGCAGGAGTTTAGCCTGATTGAGGAGCAGCAGACCGTTCATCAACGGGCCAAAGCATTCACAGATATGCCAGCAAAAACAGGCATTGCAAGACGGAACGACAGAGGCCACCAGAAATAAGACCGCCTGAAATTTCATAACTGAGTGGGACAATTGTGTACTGTATGGAGGCAACTTCCGAGCGACCTTTGTCGTATAAATCAATCCACTCATGATGACGACCGAATCCACTACCGAACCCAAAAGATCGCCAACGACCACCCGGCTGACCCGCCAAACGTTTCCGGTGCTGGAAATGACATGTGCGGCCTGTGCGGTTAGCGTCGAGTCGATGCTGACCAACACACCCGGCGTGGCCAAAGCCGCCGTAAATTATGCCAACCAGTCGGCCACGGTCGAGTTCGACCCGAAAGCGATTACCCCGGCGGGGATGCAACAGGTACTGCAATCCATTGGCTATGATTTAGTTGTTGACGTAGAAGACCCGCAAGCCGTTCAGCAGGAAGCCCAGCAACAGCAGTACGAATCGCTGAAAAAGCGGACCGTTTGGGCAGGCATCCTGTCGGTGCCGGTGGTTGTACTGGGTATGTTCTTTATGACAGTACCCTATGTCAACTATATCATGATGGTTCTGTCGGCTCCGGTGGTATTCTGGCTGGGCCGGTCCTACTTTGTCAATGCCTGGAAGCAGGCCCGCCACGGTAAAGCCAACATGGACACGCTGGTGGCCCTCTCAACAGGAATCGCCTTTCTGTTCAGTGCGTTTAATACCTTAAACCCTGATTTCTGGCTTAGCCAGGGGCAACATCCCCACGTTTACTTTGAAGCCGCTGCGGTGGTCATTGCCTTTATTTCGCTGGGTAAACTGCTGGAAGAACGGGCCAAATCGAACACCTCGTCGGCAATAAAGAAACTCATGGGCCTGCAACCGAAAACGGTACGTATCGTTGAGGGTGGTGTCGGGCTGCAGTCAGTTGAACGGGAACTACCCATTGCTCAGGTGCGTGTTGGGCAGGTGATCGTGGTGCGACCCGGCGAGAAAATTCCGGTGGATGGAATTGTTGAATCGGGTGAATCGTTTGTGGACGAAAGCATGATTTCGGGCGAAGCCATTCCGGTAGGTAAGCGAACCGGCGCAACTGTCTTTGCAGGGACTATCAACCAGAAAGGGTCCTTCCGGTTCACGGCTCAGAAAGTAGGGAGCGAAACCGTGCTGGCGCAAATTATACGCATCGTGCAGGAGGCTCAGGGCAGCAAAGCACCCGTACAGAAATTAGTCGATCAAATTGCCGGTATCTTCGTACCGGTGGTCATCAGCATCGCTCTACTAACGTTTGCTGCCTGGATGATTTTGGGACGGTCCGCCGATGCGGGTGAGAACGCCTTCGCCCACGCGCTCCTTACTTCGGTGACGGTGCTGGTGATCGCCTGCCCCTGTGCGCTGGGATTGGCCACGCCCACCGCTATCATGGTCGGCGTTGGCAAAGGAGCGGAGAACAACATCCTTATCAAAGATGCCGAAAGTCTGGAACTCGGCTACAAGGTAAACGCCGTGGTGCTGGACAAAACCGGCACCATTACGGAGGGTAAACCTACCATTACTGACCTGGCCTGGCAGGTAAGCGACCTGGAAATTGCCCGGTTATCGCCAGTATTATACGCGCTGGAGAGCCAATCTGAACATCCCCTGGCCGGTGCGGTAACGGCGCGATTGCGGGCCGACGGGGTGGTTGGAACAGTCCTCGACGGATTTGAGAGTCTGACGGGCCGGGGTGTATCAGGTCGCTTTCAAAAGATGACTTACCTGGTGGGGAACGCCCGCCTGCTAACGGAGCGAGGTATGGTGGCGGAGTTAGCCGTTCAGAAACTGGCAACCGCCTGGCAGCAGGACGCTAAAACAGTCGTCTATTTCGCCGACCAAACCCGCATTCTGGCGGTGTTGGCCATTGCCGACCCGGTGAAAGAAACCTCCCGCGAAGCCATTCATACGCTAAGAAAAAGGGGCATCGCTGTCTATATGATGACCGGCGACAACGCCCAAACTGCCGGAGCCGTTGCAAAAGCCGTTGGCCTGAGTGACTTCCGGGCCGAGGCTCTGCCCGCCGACAAAGCCGCATTTGTGAAAGAACTTCAGGCACAGGGCAAGGTGGTAGCCATGATTGGCGATGGCATCAACGACTCGCAGGCACTGGCGCAGGCTGACGTAAGCATTGCGATGGGTCGTGGCTCCGACATTGCGATGGACGTAGCTAAAATGACGCTTATCACCTCCGACCTGAACAGCGTTCCTAAAGCACTGCAACTATCGAAAAAGACGGTGCAGACCATCCGACAGAACCTGTTTTGGGCGTTCATCTACAACCTGATTGGTATTCCGATAGCAGCCGGGCTGCTCTACCCAATCAACGGCTTTCTGCTGAATCCGATGCTTGCCGGCGCAGCCATGGCCCTTAGTTCAGTATCGGTAGTGAGCAACAGCCTGCGGTTACGGGCAGCCAAACTATAGTGCCTCAATAGTAAATCAAGACGAATAAAAACGAATAAAAACGAACATGGAAACTTTGACCGCTTCAGTGCTCCGATTCAAAACCAATATTAAATGCGGTGGGTGCATAGCCGCCGTCACGCCCTATCTGAATGCTATTGAGCAGCTTGATGGCTGGAATGTGGACACCGCTAATCCCGACAAAATTCTCACGGTGCAGACCACCGCCCGGCAACCCGGCGATAACCGGATTGGCGAGGAGGTCAGGAAAGCGGTTGAACAGGCAGGCTACAAGGCCGATCCAATGCCATAATTCTGATTTTCTGGAAGTTTCGCAACGATTTCACCGAATCTTACAAGCCGCTTCACCCACCAGTGAAGCGGCTGTTTAGTTTAGATAAGAACAGTGACTAAGTATCAACGCTATGAAAATAAATATTCTTCTAACAACCCTATGCCTATTGGCCGGGGCTACCGGCGGTTTTGCGCAGCATCAGCACGTATCGCCCCCTTCTGCCGGGACAAACGGGGTCGCTGATCGCTCTCCTAACCCTGACAAAAGCAGTTTTCCAACTGTCGCAACCACCCTACCCTTGTCGCGGCCCCAGGCACTGGCCCGCGTGAAACCAACTGGTAAGCGCATTGAATACGACCTGACAATTGACGAGCAAACGGTCAACATGACAGGTAAATTGAGACCGGCCATAACCATCAACGGTACTATTCCGGGTCCGACTATGCGCTTTACGGAGGGTGATGTGGCCGTAATTCACCTGCACAACAAACTAAAAACAGAAGCATCGTTGCACTGGCACGGGCTATTAGTCCCCAACATTCAGGATGGAGTCCCCTACGTGTCAACTCCGCCCATTGTGCCTGGCACAACGCGCACGTTTGAATTCCCACTGGTGCAGTCAGGAACGTACTGGTTTCACGCACACACCGGCTTTCAGGAGCAACTCGGTGTTTATGGCTCCATTGTGATTCAGCCGCAGGAAATCAGTCAAAAAGTTGACCACGATCTGGTTATCCTGATGTCGGACTGGACGGACGAGAAGCCGGAATATATTCTCAAAAACCTCAAACGCCGGAACGAGTGGTACAGCATCAAAAAGGGCAACAGCCAGTCGCTGAACCGGATTATCCAACACAAAGCAGTGGGAGCCTACCTGCGGCAGTCCATGCAGAAAATGGCTCCGATGGATATTTCGGATGTGTATTACGACCGATTCCTGATTAACGGCAAGGACACCATCCGCTACCCCGACATCAAGCCTGGCCAGACGGTGCGGCTTCGGGTCATCAACGCCGGAGGTTCTACCTATTTCCACGTCAACTACGCTGGCGGGCCAATGAGACTGGTTGCCGCCGATGGAATACCAGTGCAACCCGTCGAACTAAACCGCCGGCTGATCGGCTTAGGTGAGACCTACGACTTCATCGTGACCGTGCCAACAGGGGGAGCCTTCGAAGTACGGGCTTCGGCTCAGGACGGAACGGGTTACGCCACGGCGTTGCTGGGCAGCGGCCCGGTTCACTATGCCCCCCTGATTCCCCGGCCCGACCTCTACAAACTAACTGCTAACATGAGCAAAATGGGCGGGGCTGGCATGGGAACGATGAGTATGGGTCGGCCCGATACCACCGCGATAGCTAATCTTGCCATGAACGGACCGATGGCGCATGATATGGCTGCCATGCCGGGCATGGACCATAGTCGGATGAATATGGGCCATCGGGCTATGAGCCAACCAAAGAAAAAGTCCCTGGCAAAAGCGAAGAAACCCGGTTCGATGCCCGGTATGGATCATAACCAGATGAACATGGGTGGCAAACCGGGTAAAATGGATGGGATGAAATCGGGCGAAAGCATGAGCATGATGGACGAGCAGAATACCATCGACTACAGCATCCTGAAAGCCACCGAACCGATTGTGTTTCCGGCCAATCACCCCATCCGCGAAATCCCGCTCACGCTGTCGGGCAATATGTTCCGCTACATCTGGGGCTTCAATGGGCAACCGCTCTCACGGGCCGACGTAATCCAGATTCGGCGGGGCGAAATTGTCCGCATTCGGATGACCAACAACACGATGATGATGCACCCGATTCACCTGCACGGCCATTTTTTTCGGGTGCTGAACGGGCAGGGTGATTACTCGCCCCTGAAACATTCGGTCAACGTGTCGCCGATGGAAAGCGTGACCATCGAGTTCTTAGCCGATGACGAGAAAGACTGGGTTTTCCACTGCCACGTGCTCTATCACCTGCTCAGTGGCATGGTGCGGGTAATCAGCTATGGCGATAAACCCGACGCGGCAACCGCCGAAATGCAGAAAATGCACTCCCGAAAAATGGGCGATAATACGCCGTTTGTCTGGGGGTATGTGCAACCCGGCTACCCGATCAACTACGGCAAACTGAACGTCTCCAACAACAAAAACGCCATCGTCGCCCAGGGCGAACTCGACTGGCGCACTAAGAACTACGAGTTCGATCTGGATTACGAACGCTACTTCGGCGACTGGTTCCGGGTCTTTGCGGGCGTGGATGGTGGTAACGAACCATTTTTGCGCCGGGCAACGGCCAGTACAAACGACCCAACGGAACCAACAGGCGACCGGAAGATTCTGCGGGCGGTGGCCGGTATTCGGTATATGCTGCCGTTCCTGATCGAGTCCGAAGCAAAGGTAGATGCGCGGGGCAACCTGCGGCTACAACTGTCGGGTCAGCAACTGCTTTTCCCGCGATTGGAGTTTACCTACCAAACTCAGTGGCTGATTGGTGGCTACGTCCGGGCGCACGTCGAACTGCAATATACCGTCACCAAGAACCTATTTCTCCACACCGACTACGACACCCGGTATCGCACCGCCGGGGGCGGGTTGGGGTATAATTTCTGATTTCAAGAAGGGGTTGTCGGCCTACAAACCAATGAAGTTTACAGGCTGACAAACTCTTCTTTACCTCACCACTAAAGCCCTTTATGAAATGATTGACCTAACCCCCGGTATGTTCGTTACACCAGCTATATCCTTGATAGCCATTGCATTACTGTACATTTATTTTTTAAAAAAAGCGTCTGACAAACCACTGTTCCGGCGATTTGTCGGCGCAGTAGCTGGTTTGTCATTTCTGCTGAACTACGCCTGGGAAATAGGACATTGCCCCTTATACACAGTATGCATGTATGATGGGCCGCACATCATCTTTCTGGCATTGGCTTCTTTGGCCGATGTCATCATGGTCGGTTTACTTTATTTCGGTTTCGCGTTGATCTACAGGGATGGTCTTTGGATAATGCACCTGACTGCTTCCCGCGTTTTTTGGTTGATACTGGTGGGTGGTGCCGGAGCCATTGTATCGGAGATAGCCCATTTGTCAACCGGGAATTGGGCTTACACGAATCGTATGCCCATCATTCCGGGTATTGAGGTAGGACTTACGCCCGTATTGCAATTTACGATCCTGCCTGTCTTGATTTACAGCCTGAGCAGCTTCCTTTTACTCAAATCCCATGAGACTTCCCATTGAGCGAAAATCCGAAAAAGTGTATTCTGATATGAAGCGGGTCATTATCCGATACTTTTTTATTGGCGATGACTGGTGAAACGAACATACTAAAGCTTAGATCAATCCTATAAAGTCAAAGGTTATCCGGCGGCTCCGGCTATCGAATGACCCGCGTCGGCCACCCGCCTGATGGT
>JACMPG010000360.1 GCA_014377625.1 Spirosoma sp. | reverse complement strand
CACGAGTAGGCGACCATTTTCGAGCATTAGCTTTACGTGAAGACGAAGAGTTATATTGGTTTTGGATAGGTTCACATGCAGAGTATAATAAACTTATTAAGCGAGTATGATACATGAAACCGTTGGGCAACTTGGTCATTTCTTTGTTATCCTGTCTTTTGTAACGGCGCTGGTAGCAACGGTGGCGTATTTTATAGCAGCCCTCGGCAAGCGGGTGGCGAACACCGAACGGGTCGAGGAACCGCAACTGGCCTACGCCGGGGAAGAGGTTTCCTTTAACGGCAAAGTGGCTAGGCGAAAGACACCACCGAAAGCCGCTGCGCTGCCCGAAAAACCGGAGAAAGACGACTGGCGGACGCTGGCCCGCTTTGCGTTTTACCTGCACGGCGCGGCTGTGGTGGGTGTGGGCGTTTGTCTGTACTGGATTATCTACAACCACTATTTCGAGTACCATTACGCCTGGAGTCACTCGTCGCGGGCGTTGCCGCTGCAATACGTGATTTCGTGTTTCTGGGAAGGTCAGGAAGGCTCGTTTCTGCTTTGGCTGTTCTGGAATGCCGTGCTGGGCGGCATCCTGATTCAGACGAGTGGCAAAAAGTGGGAGGCACCGGTCATGGCCATTTTTGCCTTCGTACAGGTGTTTCTGGCATCCATGATTCTCGGTGTGGTCTTCGGCGATGCGTTTAAACTCGGTTCATCACCGTTTCTGCTGCTGACCGAAGCCATGCCCGACGCGCCGATTTTTACCATGAATCCGGCCTTCGTACCCAAAGACGGTAACGGCCTGAACCCGCTGCTCCAGAATTACTGGATGGTTATTCACCCGCCCACGCTGTTCCTCGGCTTTGCCTTTACGCTGATTCCGTTTGCCTACTGCATTGCCGGTCTGTGGCGTAACGAACCGCTGGCCTGGATTCGGCCCGCGCAACCCTGGACGCTCCTCGGCGCAGGGGTACTGGGCGTCGGTATTATAATGGGCGGCTACTGGGCCTACGAAACGCTGAACTTCGGCGGTTACTGGAACTGGGACCCCGTCGAGAACGCGGTCTATGTACCCTGGCTCGTGATGGTGGCGTCAATCCATGCCATGCTGATTGCCAAACGCTCGTCAACGGGCCTCAAAACGGCCATTATCCTGAGCATCGGTACGTTCCTGCTTATTCTGTATTCTACCTTCCTGACCCGTAGCGGTATTCTCGGCAACGCATCGGTACACTCGTTTACCGACCTCGGTTTGTCGGGTCAACTGCTGGTGTATCTATTGGCGTTTGTAATACTGGCCGTGGTACTGGCGTCGGTGAAGTGGAAATATATTCCGAGCGATGAGAAAGAGACGTCGGTCTATACCAAAGAGTTCTGGCTGTTTATGGGCGCGGTTATTCTTTGCCTGTCGGCGTTTCAGGTCATTGCCACTACGTCGATTCCGGTCTATAATAAAGTAGCGGAATTGTTCGGTAAGGTCTCCAACATGGCCCTACCAGTTGATCAGATTGCGCACTACAACAAGTTTCAAATCTGGTTTTTCAGTGTGATCGCGCTCATCACGGGTGTGGGGCAGTATCTGTGGTGGCGTAAGATAGACGGTAAAAAGTGGGAAGCCCTCATTACCCCCGCTATTCTGACATTGCTCGTGAGTGCAGGCCTGATTGCCTTTGGGTCAGTCAAAAATCCGGCATACATGGTGTTGCTGGTGGCGTCGGTATTTGCGCTGATGACCAACGGCACGGTGTTGTTCGGCATTATCCGGGGTAAGCATAAACTGTCTGGCGGGGCCATTGCGCACATTGGTATGGCCCTGATGCTCATCGGTATTCTGTATTCTGCCGGGTTCTCGAAGGTAATTTCGCTGAACGATAGTGGGTTGCTGATTTCAAAGCAGGACGTTTTCACGAAGGACGACAACAAAGAAAACAGGGAAAATAAACTGCTGTGGCTCAATCAGCCCGAGCAGATGGGTAAATATCAGCTTACGTACCGCGGGCGGTTCATTGAGGGCCGCGATGTACCGGGCTTCATTCCGCGCAAAGACGTAATGCTGATCGAAGGTGATTTCCGGGGTATTGCCCAGCGCGACATTGAGCAGAATGGTAAAGTCTATTACAAGCGGGGCGACACGCTGGGGCTCTATCCCGAAAATACGTACTATCAGGTTGAATACCGCGAACCCGACGGACGCGTGTTCAGCCTGTATCCACGGGCGCAGGTAAATGAACGGATGGGTCTGCTGGCCTCGCCCGATACCCGACACGAAGCTACCCGCGACATTTATACCTACGTTAACTCAGTGCCGGACCCGACCGAAGAAAGCAAGTGGGAAAAAACTGAGAAATTCAGCGTCGCCATCAAAGACACGTTTTTCCTGAATGACTACGTAGCTATTCTGGACGACGTAGTGCGGACGAACGAGGTTGACGGTACCCAGCTTGGTGCCAATGATGCAGCCGTGCAGGCAAAGGTGCGGGTGCTGAGCAAAAATGGCGAGCAGATTCTTACCCCGACGTTCATCATTAAAGACCGCTTGGTGGGTCGTCGCGCCGAAACGAGCGACGAACTGGGTATTCGTATTCAGCTCAATGAAATTAATCCGCAAACAGGCAAGTTTACCTTTGCCGTGAACCGCACGCAGCGTGATTATATCGTGATGAAGGCGTTCGAGAAACCACTTATCAACGTACTCTGGATTGGTACGCTGATCGTAGCCCTCGGCTTTCTGATTTCGACCGTACAGCGGTATCGGCAGGTACGGGTAGCATAGGTCGTACACTCCTGTGCGACCAATATGCGTCAGCAATATGCTGGTATGCTACCGTAGCGTTAATTACATTGTTAGCCCCTGTCGGGGCTGGTCGGTCAAGAGTGACCAACCTACAATTATGAAATTCAAACTCTCTGAAATATTGCTGCTTGCGGGTGCAGGAGGCTTTCTGGTTATCTGGATTGCTGAGTACATGCGCACAACTTTTGCCGACAGCTACTGGCTCATGATGCTCATGCTCGGTTGCCTGCTGGGGTTTCAATACATGAAAAACAAACGATTGGAACGTGAAAAAGCCATTTCGCCCACGATCAAACAAATGATAGACGACCGGAAAAGATCGGTGCAGCAGCAACCCGGGCAGCCTGCCAAAAAATCACCCCGGAAGAAGTAAGGGTCAGGCCAGCGAATGTTTCGGGTCGGGTTTGGTGCGTTGCCATTCGGTAAGGACAATGCCGATGAT
This sequence comes from Spirosoma sp., assembly GCA_014377625.1. GTDB lineage: Bacteria > Bacteroidota > Bacteroidia > Cytophagales > Spirosomataceae > Spirosoma. The sequence goes on along the minus strand of JACMPG010000360.1, from coordinate 5,589 downwards.
AAGCCAGCAGATGCCCAGTAAATACCCGCCGAGTACATCGCTCAGGTAATGAACGCCGAGGTAAATACGGCTAAACCCAACCAGTAGAATCAGGATAATGGTTGCTGCCCCCACCCAAACCCGTGAGCGTGTCTGGCGTAGCCGCCGGGTCCACCAGTATCCCAGAAGTCCGTACAGGGTCATGGCGGTGGCTGAGTGACCGCTTGGAAACGAAAAGCCCGACACGTTATAGTAGGCGATTGCTGGGGGGCGTGGTCGGCTAAACTCCCGTTTGCCAAGCCGCACAAACGCGCCAACGCCCAGCATTAACAGCCATAGAATCATCAGGTTACGCCACCGTTTGGTATACGTAAAACCAACTGACGCCAGTACGCCGATGCCGATGGTCACGTAAGCCGAACCGAACGCAGTCAGCCCATAAAAGAATGTACTGAGCTGGCTGGTGCGTCCCTGAAACAACCAGTCTGTAAATACCATATCGACCCGTACCATCATCTCTGACTTCACGATATTCTCGGCTACTTCCGACAGAGTACCTATTGTAACGACCATACCCATACACAAAACCGTTAATGGTAATCCCGTAAACTGCTCAGTACTCAGGCGGTTGGCCATCCAGCGGGTAAGGGCCGGGTAGCGTCTGGCTACGGTGCCAAACCGGCGATTTAATATCGGTACGAGTTGAGTCGATTTCATGGATAATTTTGATTCACTGATTGGATACTTAAACATAGAAGACAATTCTGACGTAATTCTGTTATCTATGAGCAGGTGGCAGATACTATAATCGACAATACTATGTGGTGGATTTATGCACTTTTATCGGCTCTATTTGCTGCATTGACCGCGGTACTGGCCAAAGTAGGCATCAAAGGTGTCAATACGGATTTAGCTACGGCTATTCGTACCGTCGTTATTCTGGTTGTGGCCTGGGGGCTGGTTTTTGCGCGGGGTAACCAGACGGGACTGCCCGATCTAACCCGGCAAAACTGGTTATTTCTGGGTCTATCGGGCATCGCAACCGGGCTGTCATGGATTTTTTACTTCAGGGCGTTGCAACTCGGTACTGTCTCGCAGGTGGCACCGGTCGATAAACTCAGCGTGGCCATTGCCATTTTGCTGTCGGTGGTATTTCTGGGCGAGGTGCTGACCTGGAAAGCCGCCTTGGGCGCGGCTCTGATTATTGGCGGTACGGTGGTGTTAATTCTTTGACGGAACAGCGTTGATTTACAGCGTACTTTTGCGAATCTATCAATAAGCTCTTTTTGGAATTGTATATTCTTCTTCTCGGTGCCCTGTTTGCCCTTGTTCTCGCTGGTTTCTTTTCGGCGGTCGAGATGGCCTACGTATCGGTAAACCGATTATATTTTGAGTTACACAGTAAGCAGGGGCCGCTGGGCGAAAAGCTGGTATCTGGCTTTCTGAAAAATCCCATCCTGTTTGTTGGTACTACCCTTACGGGCAACACGCTTTTTCTGGTGCTCTATGCCGTGTTGGGCGTTACGTTCCTGAACCCGCTCCTGCTGTCCTGGCTGCCCGACGACTATGATAATATTTTTCTGCTTATTCTTATCGAGACGCTGGTACTGACGGTACTGTTTCTGCCCCTGGCCGACTACCTGCCCAAAAGTCTCGCGCTGATTCATCCCGACCGATTTCTGGAGTGGCTGGCTGTGCCGTTATGGATCATTTACCAGGCCATATCGCCCCTTGTCCGGGTACTGGTGGCTATCGCGCGGTTTTTTATCCGATACGTGCTGCGTAAAAAAAATCCCGAAATCCGACCTGTATTTGGGCTTACTGATTTAAACCATTATCTCCAGCAACTTAATCAGACCTCAACGGAGCGCGACGAAGAGATTGATATAGATGCCCGTATCTTCAATAACGCCATTGAGTTTCGTGACGTCCGAGTACGCGATTGCCTGGTACCGCGCACCGAAATTTCGGCTATCGACGTAAAAGACACCGTTGAAGTGTTACGACATGCTTTTCAGGATAGCGGACACTCCAAAATTGTTATCTATCGCGACACGATCGATGACGTAATTGGTTACTGCCACGCGCTCACGCTCTTCCGTAAACCCAGTACCGTTGCTGACATTGTGACGCCTATCATTGTGGTGCCCGAGACCATGCCCGCTCAGGATCTACTGCTGCGGTTTCTGTCTGAACGTAAAAGCCTGGCGCTGGTAGTCGATGAGTTTGGTGGCACGGCGGGTATTGTCAGCGTGGAGGATATGGTAGAGCAGATCTTTGGTGAAATTCAGGACGAATTCGACATTGACGAAGATTGGGTGGAACGCCAGATTGACGAAACAAACTGGTTGCTTAGTGCCCGTCATGAAATCGATGACCTTAACGAAAAATACAGCTGGAGTCTGCCCAATGGTGATTATGACACCCTCGGTGGTCTGATTCTGGCTGCTAAAGAAGACATTCCGCAGGTGGGCGACGTAATCAGTTTTCCGCCCTTCACCTTCGCCATCATCTCGATGGATGGCACCCGTATTGATACGGTGAAAGTCAATCTTAAGTAAGCAGGGAGTAGCGGGAAAGGGCAGGGAGAGTCTTGACTCCAGCCCATTCCCTATTTCGGCAGGTACACTCGGAAGGTAGCCCCTTCGTCAGGGATAGCCGTGGCAATAATGGCACCGTGGTGATTGTCGGTAATGCGCTTGCAAATGGCCAGGCCAACGCCCGTGCCGACATACTGCTGCCGGGTATGCAGCCGCTGAAACACCTGAAAAATCTGGTCGGCATACTTATTGTCAAAACCGATGCCGTTGTCTGCAAAGCTGATCTCGCAATACGTAACGGCAGGATTCAACAAATCGGGGTAAACGGTTCCGGCCATAGTACGGCAGCTGATATGCAGCGAAGCTGGCCGGTCAGAAGCCCGGAACTTTAATGCGTTGGCAAATAGATGGGCAAATAGTTGCTTTATCTGTACGCGGTCGCAGCGAAGGGTGGGTAACTCATCGACTTGCAGCCGTAGGTTGACCAGATCGAAGCTATTTTGAAACTCAAACTGTACATCGTTAATAATACTGGACAGCGCAAAGGGTCGTAGTGACTCGCGGTGGGTACTGACGCGGGAGTAGGCAAGCACATCGCGAATGAGGTCTGACATGCGTTGAGCTGCCGACTGCATCCGGGAAATCATATCGCTGCCACTATCGCCCAGCTCAGCGGCAAACTGTCCATGCAGCAGATCGCCGAAGGCTACAATCTTACGCAGCGGTTCCTGTAGATCATGGCTAGCTACCCGCGCAAACTGCTGAAGGTTCTCATTGGCATAAAGCAGATTCCGGTTGGCCAGTTCAAGTTCCTGCTGTCGGGTTTTGCTGGCCGTAATGTTCACCAGCGTCAGCACCATGCCGTCGCTCCATTTCAGGGCCGATATCTCATACCATCCTGCCCAGCCATCGTCCATAAATTCCTGCTCAAACCGGTCAGCTTCGCCCGATTCTACTACGTTTACAAACCGGTCAAACAGCCCCATATCAACCATATTCGGAAAGAACGTCAGCAGCGTCTGGCCCAGAATGGTTTCGTCAGTGCCGTTCATGTTCCGGCGGTTAGCTTCATTGTGCGCTGTGTACCGGAAGTCGATAATCTGATGAGCTGTCTGGTCACGAACGGCGCTAAGGGCAATGATTGCATTGGACGAACTGTCGAGCACCGACCGCAGCAGATCAGTCTGTTCCAGATTGAGAAGTTCGGCCTTTTTCAGGGCCGTGATATCGGTGAATGTAGCAATAACGCCCTGCCTGAACGGACGGATCTGAATATTGTACCATCCGCTGTGGGTGCCAACTGTGAGCAGAACGCCATCTAACCGCACGGTCTCACCCGTCTCTGCTACCTGTATATGCCAGTCAAGAACGCCGTTGGTACGGGCTTCCGGCCAGGCTACGGAATATAACTCGTTAATAAGATCGCCAGGCTGGCGGCCCGTAATTCGTCCGGCAACGGCGTTGAGGTGTGTGAACCGAAAATCCACGACTCGCCCGCTCGTATCATGCACCGATGTCATGACGGCTACCCCCGCCCGGATGTTTTCCAGAATAGTGGCCCGAAGTTCGGCTTCCTGCTGCCGTTCGTATTCAACCCGTTTCAGGGGGGTAATGTCGGCCCAGCTTCCGATCACACCGTCGCCGTATCGGACCAGCGACTGCGTCATCCAGATATCGGCATCGGCAAAATGATGAGTTAGGTGCGTGGGCAAACCTGTTTCAACCACCTGCCGATAGGTCTCGAACAGGCCGTTATCTAATCTGTCCGGACTGAGCGTAAGCATGGTTTCCCGCATCATGCGCTCCACTGTAAAGCCCGTCAGGGTTGCCGCCTGTTCGTTACAGCGCACAACCTGAAAATCAACGATTGCGTTAGATTCATCACGAATGGCCTGGCAGATAACAATGGCGTCAAGGGTCGCTTGCATAACCGTATCGAACAGAGGATCGGAAAGCAAGGGTGGTCCATGTATGATCATAATAAGTATAAGAGGAAGGTTATTGGAAGGCTGCTTGATGAAACTAAGATACCGGTTGCCTTTTCTGTCGGCACAAACCAGTTGTTTAGTAATAAGAAAAACTTATTGAACGGATAAATGAAGTTTGGCTGGTTAAAGAAGTTGGTCTTTGCTTAATTTTGGATTTTTACGAATAGATTTATCGTGACTACTTCTGCTGTTCAACAAGCCGTGGCCCGGCATCTGCTAACCGTGCAGGCAGTACAACTCCGGCCCGACGCCCCCTTTACCTGGAGTTCAGGCTGGCTCTCCCCCATTTATTGCGACAACCGCGTAACGCTGGCCTACCCCGAGGTGCGCTCGTTTATCAAAAATGCCCTGACCGATGTTATCCGGCAGCAGTTTGCCGGTGTGGAGGTCATAGCGGGCGTGGCTACGGCGGGTATTCCGCAGGGCGCTCTCGTGGCCGATGTTCTGGGCCTGCCGTATTGCTACGTACGGCCCGAACCCAAAAAACACGGGATGGGTAAGCAGATTGAGGGTTATTTAGCCGAAGGGCAGCGCGTGGTGGTGATCGAAGACCTGATCTCGACGGGCGGCAGTTCGCTCAAGGTAGTCGATGCCCTGCGGCAGGCCGGTGCCGATGTCCTGGGTATGGCGGCTATCTTCACCTACGGCTTCGCACTGGCCGAACAGAACTTTCAGGAACGTAGCGTACCACTCATCTGCCTGAGCAATTACGACGTGCTCATTAGTGAAGCCCGTAAACTCGACTACATCCCGGAAGAGGCCCTGACCCCGCTGGCTGCGTGGCGGCAAAACCCCGGCGAGTGGAACCGGTAAAACAGAAACGTCGTAAACATTTCAAATATAGCACCGTCATGAAAGCCAAAAATTTAGTCAGTCTCAGCGTTTCTGCCGCCTTTGCCGTGTTGTCCGTTACGGGTCTCCTGATTTACTTCGGACAGGGTAACCACACCATCGACCATACCCATGCCTGGTTCGGGGTTTTGTTTGTAAGCGCGGCTGGGTTTCACATCGTCAACAACTGGTCGTCCATCAAAGGCTATTCGGTAAACCGGCGCGAGGGCGGTATTCGGAAGGAGTTGATT
>JACMPG010000359.1 GCA_014377625.1 Spirosoma sp. | reverse complement strand
GATAAACTGGCTGAACTGGAAAAACAGATGAAGGCAGCAGTGGGCGATTTCTATCAGGCGAAAACGGATGAGTTGAAGCTGCATTGACCCGTAGTAGCTGCTTCGGAATTACGTACGACCAAAACCAGGGAAAATAATGAGATACCCGCCATTGACAAATCTCCTGTTGACGCTACGCTGTTTTGTCTCTACGGGACGCTGGCCAATGTATATAGCTGTACTCATTTACTTTCTGGTTACACTCACCGCTTCCGCGCAGAACAACCGAACGTCGGACCGTCGGAATGCCGCATCCGGAACGCCGGACCGACCCAATATTTTGTGGCTTACGTTTGAAGACACCTCGCCGGAGTTTATTGGCTGCTACGGTAATAAGGTGGCCAAAACGCCCGTCATGGACAAGTTAGCCGCCGAAGGCACCCGTTTTATGTCGGCGTATTCAACGGGTAGCGTGTGTTCGCCCAGCCGGAACGCGTTAATTCTGGGCTGTAAAACCTACACCCTCGGTACGGGGAATCACCGGAGTAATTACCCCATTCCCGATACCATGACGGGCTTCCCAAAGTACCTGCGCGATGCGGGGTATTACACGACCAATAATAGTAAAACCGACTATAACACATCGGCAGCCAAGCGCATTATTCAGGAATCGTGGGACGAGAGTTCAGGGCAGGCCGGTTGGTGGAAACGCAGGGATGGGCAACCGTTTTTTGCGGTTTTCAACTCCATGTCGAGTCACCAGTCGCGGACAATGACTGAGCCGTTTGCGCAGTATAAAAAACAGATTATCGACCAGTTGGCAGAGAGTCAGCAAACAAAAGCCGCGGCCGTGCTGCTGCCGCCGTTCTTTCGCGATTCGCCGGAGATGCGCAGGCAGGCGGCCCGGATTTATAATGCCATTACCAAAACGGACACTGAATTTGGCGAGTTGCTGGCGCGGCTGGAAAAAGAAGGGCTGCGCGAGAACACCATCATTTTCGTGTTTGCCGACCACGGTGAAGGCATGCCCGATGCCAAGACCAACGGCAAAGGGCTGGGCCACCGGGTGCCGTTTATTGCCTGGTTTCCCGAAAAGTACAAACACCTCTCACCCTGGAACAAAGCCGGTGCCGTAACCGACGAAAAGATTGATTTTGTGGACCTGGCGCCAACCGTTTTAACAATAGCAGGGGTAGACATTCCGCCGTACATGCAAGGGCGTAGTCTGGTTAGGAAGGCCGGACCGCCGGACCGCCGTAAGCCGGAACCACCCTATCTGTTCCTCTCCTCCGACCGCTCCGATGAAAGTTACGACCTGACCCGGACGGTTGTCAAAGGTCACTACGCCTACACCCGGGTATTCATGCCCTACATACCGGAATTGCGCTACCTTCAGTACATGGACGTTGGCGATATTACGCAACACATTCGGAGTGATTTTAAAGCTGGTAAATTGGATAAAGTTCAGCAGCGGATGCTCCTCGCCCGCCCCGCCGAGTTTCTGTACGACCTGAAGAAAGACCCCTGGGAAATTGATAACCTGGCCCGGAAAAAAGGCTACGGAACGTTGCTGAACGAGTTTAGAACCCAACTTCGTAACCACGTGCTTAGTCAGCGTGATGTCCTGTTTTTGCCGGAATACGAGATTGCCAATCTGTCTAAAACCACGAACGCCTACACCTACCGGCAACAGGACGCGAACTACCCAGTCCGGGACATCTACGAAGTCGCCAGCTTATCGGGTTTCCACGATGCGGCCACGCTCACGAAACAGATCGGCTTGCTGAAGAGCGGGAATCCAATGGTGCGTTACTGGGCGTTGATGGGCTTACGTTCACAACCCAAACAGGCTTTGATGCCGTATCAGGCCCAACTAACGGTAGCCCTGACAGATAGCTATCCACTTAATCAGGTCATTGCCGCATCAATTCTGAACGGAAATTTTGACGATAAATCGGCCAAAACCGTGTTGCTGAAGCACCTCGATTCGGCGGACGACAACGTAGCCAATGTGGTGATGCAGCAACTCATGTACCAGCCCAATGCCAGCGACTGGATTGCGGACATAGAGCAGTTTTATACCCTTAAAAAAACGCTTCCATCAAAGCCGGACCACGCCGTATTGTCGGCCAGTGTGTTTTTGTACGCATACGGCGGACGCACGTTGCGGAACGAGCCTGAATGATGGATGTGGGTATCATATTTCGAATTAACGGCTTAATGAACCGACTTTCAGCGTATCGTCTCTTATTATTCATACGGTACCTATCGTCCGCGCGCCCGGTATGACTCGGACGGCTTCTAATAGAGAACCTAAACCATTATCAGCGTCATGAACAAATTACTCCTCTCCACGTCGTTACTGCTTTTTTCCTGTTTGAAAGAGGGCGTAGGGCCACTCATGCCGGCACCGCAGCCCGAACTGGAGAAGAAAGCGGTCGTTTCGCTCAATACAACCTACCAGACCATCCACAGTTTCGGTGCGTCGGACTGCTGGACGGCCAAGTTCATTGGTACATGGGCCGACGAAGTCAAAAAAAACCAGATTGCCGACCTGCTCTTCAGCACCGACACTACCGCCAGCGGACAACCCAGGGGCATTGGTCTTTCACTGTGGCGCATGAACATCGGAGCGGGTAGCTTTGAGCAGGGCGATGCCAGCAACATAACGGACGAGTGGCGACGGGAGGAGTCTTTCCTGAACGCGCAGGGTCAGTATGACTGGAGCAAACAAGCCGGAAGTCAGTGGTTCCTGAACGCAGCCCGCCAGCGGAACGTACCCTATACGCTGGGGTTCTCTATCTCAGCCCCCGTTTTTATGACCGTCAACGGCAAGGCGTTTTCGCCGGGGGGCGGTTCGCTGAATATCGAGCCAGTTCGGCTGGATGACTACGCCGATTTTCTGGCCGAAGTATCCAGCCATTTCGGCTTCAAGTACCTCAGTCCCATAAATGAACCCCAGTGGGACTGGAAAGCTGGTACCAACGGCAAAGCCAGTCAGGAAGGAACGCCCGCTCAGAACAGCGACATCATCAACCTGACTAAAGCTCTTTCCAGAAAACTGTCGGCAAAAAACAGTAAAATCAGTGTGATAACGGGCGAAGCCGGTCAGCTCAATTTCCTGTACGAACGGGCCGCTTCCGGGCGAGGCAATCAACTGGCGCAACTATTTGGCAGCAGTGGGGCTTCACTGGCCTCGCTGCCCAACGTGGCTCCCGTTATGTCGTACCACAGTTATTTTACGACCTGCGACGACGCTAATCTGGTAAACACCCGGCAAATGGCGTTGCAGGCGGCTCAGTCGGCTGGTAGCCCGGACCTCTGGCAAACGGAATTTGGGGTTCTGGGCGACATATGCGGCAAATACAATGGCTCCCCCCGCAATACGGGCATCGACTACGGCCTGTACGTGGCGAAAGTGATTCACAGCGACTTAACCCTGACCAATGTTACATCGTGGCAGTGGTGGCTGGCCATGAGTCCCTACAATTATAGTGACGCATTAGTGTACATCAACGGCCCCGATGGGGAATACAAAAACCATGACAACGCCCGCAAATCGGGGCTGGTACTCGATTCGAAGCAGTTATGGGCCTTCGGCAACTTTGCCCGGTTTGTAAGGCCCGGCATGAAGCGCGTTGGCGTACAACTCGAAAACAATACCGACCCCGTAGCGCAGGCGGGCAGCTATATGGTGTCAGCATACAAAGATGAGACCACCAAAAAAATTGTTCTGGTGGCCGTCAACATGACCGACGCTGCGGTGAGCCTGCCCCTGTCGGGCGTGACGCTGAAAAACAACCAGTTGGCAGCTTATACCACCGACCGCGACCGGAGCCTGGCTAAATCGACCGTTGCGGGCGATAAAATTCAGATGGCCCCCAAGTCGGTAACAACGCTGGTTGGCTACTACAATTAACCGGAGGGACTATACCCCTACCCATCCGAGAATTATACTAACTGGAAACGCCTGCCAGACCAACGTAAAGCACAGTCGATCACAGCAACCCTACGTACGGCACAAACTCCGTAACCGGTCTGGCAACCAAAACGTTTGGCGGGCAATCGACCTATTTTTTGCCCATTAAGGGTGCCGATAAGCAGTATATCGCTCCGTTCGACGACTGGAAACCGGAGAACCCCATCGACTCCCGTTATATCTGGCTGCCATTCCGGGTAAAAAAGCGATTAACTCAAACATCTTCTAAGCTGGTTCAAAACTCATTGAATCAATATACTAACCGAGACATGAAGTTACTGCCCCTCCTATTTGCCTCGCTTCTTTTGTGTACTACCTTCTGTTTGGGTCAGCCCAAAAAGACGACAGATAAAGATTCCGTTGAGGTGATCTACAAACAAATTGATACAACTGCGCTGAAGCTGGAAATTCATTATCCTGATGGCTGGCGCGTAACCGACCGGCGGCCCGCCATCCTGTTCTTTTTTGGTGGTGGCTGGAATAGCGGTAGCCGGGAGCAGTTTCGGCCACAAGCCATGTACTTTACCCGATTGGGTCTGATAACCGTGCTGGCCGATTATCGTACAAAAAACAAACACCAGACTACTCCTTTCGATGCGGTCTCGGATGCCCGGTCGGCCATGCGGTTTCTGAAAGAAAAGGGCACGGAATTTGGTATTGACACCAGCCGGATTATTGCATCGGGCGGGTCGGCGGGGGCGCATCTGGCAGCGGCTACGGCCATGCTAAACCGCTATGATGACCCCAAAGACAAGACGACTATCTCTTGTAAACCAGCCGCGTTGGTTCTGTTCAACCCCGTCATTGACAACGGCCCCGATGGGTATGGCTACGAGCGAGTTGGTGGACAGTACCCGTATTTTTCGCCCATGCACAACATACGGGCCGGTGTGCCACCCACCCTGTTTATGGTTGGTACGGCTGATAAACTAATTCCGGTAGCCACCGCCCAACTGTACCAGCAGAAAATACATTCGGCTGGCGGGCGCTGCGACCTGATTCTTTACGATGGGCAACCGCACGGCTTTTTCAATTTCGACAGAAAAACGAAAGAATATTATTACAAAACCATAGCGCAGACAGAGCAATTTCTTAAGTCATTAGGCTACCTGTGATGGCATTTCACAGCCTTGTTTCACAGATTTCACACTCATTGCGCGTTTGTTCCCTGCTTTTGTCTGCCGAGTATAGATCAGGCTCGATTAATTCAGTAACCTGTCATCAGTCAGTAAAGAGGCATCATAGCAGAGCACATAAGTACGGTTGAATGACCTTTTTTGATAAACAGGTTAGGGTAATCCGGCCAATTGGTATCTCCTTAACACTACGCAGTAGTCGAGCTATGATTACGCCATCGTCTGTTCCTTCGCCGGGTAGCTTGCCCGTTCGTCCGCTTCGCCCGGTCGAGGGTGGGTACGATACGTCCGCTGTCCCGGACGATGAGTTGCTGATTCGCCGGTCGTTTGAAAGCGACACGTATCAGGGCTGAAAGACGGGTTTTTAGGGCAAGGCGATTAACTCAAACAGCTTCTTAATGTTTCATCACTCAATTGTTGGGATACATTAAGGGGCTTCGTACCTCAGCATGACAAAATCCTATAGTAAGCAAAACGCACAAGCATGTACAAATCAGTTCTTTACGTTACCATCATAGGTTGGTCAATTGTGTTTACGGGTCGGGCGCTTGCCCGGCCCTTTAAACCTCCGGGCCCGCCTAATATTGTTGTCTTTCTGGTGGACGATATGGGATGGCAGGATACGTCGGTGCCGTTCTGGAATCAGAAAACACCCCTCAATAAACGGTACCATACCCCCAACATGGAGCGGCTGGCACGGGAGGGGATGAAGTTTACCAATGCCTACGCTGCCCCCGTTTGTACCCCGACGCGGGTAAGCCTGCTAACCGGTATGAACCCTGCCCACCACCGCGTTACGCACTGGACATCGCCTAACAAAAACACCAATACCGACTATGCCGATACAACTCTCAGCTTCGTTGACTGGAACATCAACGGCCTGAGTCCGACAGTCGGAATTGAACACACAATACAGGCTACACCGTTGCCCGCTCTGCTAAGCCAGCACAATTACTACACCATTCACTGCGGTAAAGCCCACTTTGCCTCCGCCGGGACGCCGGGTTCAGACCCTAAAAATTTAGGGTTTAAAATCAATATTGCAGGCAGTGAAATTGGCCACCCGGCAAGCTATCTGGGCACCGACAATTACGACCGTCCTGCAAAAGGTAAGCTAAACCGCAACGCCGTTCCTGGCCTGGAAGCCTACCACGGCACCGACACGTTTCTGTCCGAAGCCCTCACCCGCGAAGCCCTGAAAGCCCTGGACAAACCTATACAAGACAAGCAACCGTTTTTCCTGTACATGGCCCACTACGCCGTTCACACGCCCATCATGGCCGACAAACGATTCGTCGGTAAATACCTGAAAGCGGGTTTGGACTCTACCGAAGCGAGTTACGCAGCTCTGCTGGAAGGCATGGACAAGAGTCTGGGCGATGTTCTTGATTTTTTGAACAAACAGCATCTGACTAAAAACACGGTTATTCTCTTTATGTCGGACAACGGTGGACTGAGCACCTCACCCGCCCGGTCGGCACCGGCGCACACGCAAAATTTGCCCCTGAAGGCGGGTAAGGGTTCCGTCTATGAAGGCGGTATCCGCGAGCCTATGCTGGTGCGGTGGCCCGGCGTGGTGAAACCCGGCAGCGTAGCCAATCAGTACCTCATTGTCGAAGATTTTTTCCCGACGATACTTGATGTTGCGGGCATCAAAAACCCCAAATTTACCCAATCGCTCGACGGGGAATCCTTCTTGCCGCTGCTGAAGAACGCGAATCTTCGGAACGCCACGCGCACGCTGGTCTGGCATCATCCTCATCGGTGGATTCCGCAGGAAGGACCGTTGATTTCGTGGGCGAGTGCCATGCGGCAGGGCGACTGGAAACTGGTGTACGACCACCGGCGTGAAAAGCTGGAACTCTATAACCTGAAAATCGACATCAGAGAGCAGCATGATGTGGCGAAGCAATACTCGAAAAAGGTGCGGGAACTGGCCGAATTATTCACGAAACGCCTGAAGGACTGGGATGCTCAGATGCCCACGTTCAAAGCTACCGGCAAGCCCGTTAGGTGGCCGCTCGAAACAGTAATTAGCGAATAGAACTCGTTTACATACTACCAAAATTCACGGGAGGGTACCCGGTATTCGATTGAATCAACCATGTTTAGACAGCACGAAACCGCACGAATTAGCCCCCGCATCCAGCAGGTAGTTATCACTGGACTATTGTTCACGTTCGTTCTAACTGTCGGCTTTATTAGGCCGGTGGAGGAGACCAAATCAGGCGGGCCGAACCGCACTGGCAGACCGGTAGCCCGACCCAACGTTCTCTTTTTCCTGGTCGATGACCTGGGCTGGACCGATATTGGTGCGTTTGGCAGTACGTTCTACGAAACCCCACATGTTGATGCCCTCACAAAAAAGGGCGTTAAGTTCACCAACGCCTACGCAGCCTGCCCCGTTTGCTCACCAACCCGCGCCAGTATCATGACCGGCAAATACCCCGCCCGGATGTACACAACCGACTGGTTTGGTGCCCCTCAACCCACTGAGGTGAGTAAACCCGGGGCAAAAAACAAACCCCTGTTGCCCGCTCCCTACGAAGAGAACATGCCACTGAGCGAAATCACCCTGGCCGAAGCATTGAAAAGTAATGGCTACAGTACCTTTTTTGCGGGGAAGTGGCACCTGGGCGAAACCGCCGAATACTGGCCCGAAAAGCAAGGCTTTGATGTCAACAAGGGTGGTTTTGAAGCCGGTTCTCCGCGCAGAAGCTATTTCTCCCCCTACAACAATCCTCGTTTGACCGATGGCCCGCCGGGCGAAGACCTCACTGACCGCCTGGCCAATGAAACCGTATCGTTCATCAACGAACACAAGTCCGGTCCGGACCGCGTTCGGCCATTTCTGGCTTACTTCTCCTTTTACTCCGTCCATACACCTTTGGAGGCACCTCAGGCCCTGATTGATAAGTATACCGAGAAGAAAAAACGACTGGAACTGGACGATAAGTGGGGACAGGAAGGCGACAGAAAAGTACGGCTTAACCAGTGTATGCCCGTATATGGTGCCATGGTGGAGTCGATGGATAAGGCAGTAGGCAAAGTGATGGCCGCCCTGCGAAAAAACGGCATCGAACAGGAAACTATCATCATTTTCATGTCCGATAATGGGGGCTTATCAACGTCTGAGGGGCATCCTACGTCGAACCTGCCCCTGCGGGCGGGCAAGGGGTGGCTCTACGAAGGAGGCATTCGGGAGCCGATGGTTGTTTACTGGCCCGGCGTTACCAAAGCGGGCCAAACCAGCGACCAGGTGTTGACGAGTACCGATTTTTACCCCACTATTCTGGAGATGACAGGCTCACCTTTGTTACCCAATCAGCATAAGGATGGCATGAGTATGGTACCCGTGCTACGGGGTAAAAAAATGCAGCGCGGCCCCGTTTACTGGCATTATCCACACTACGGCAATCAGGGTAGTTCACCCGGTTCAGCGGTGCGGGATGGCGACTGGAAGCTGATTGAGTGGTTTGAAGAGGGGCGAGGTCTGGAACTCTACAACCTTTCCTCCGACATCGGCGAACAAAAAAATCTGGCCGAAACAAATCCCGCCAAAGCGCGCGAACTGCACGATAAACTGGTATCCTGGCGGAAGGAAGTTGATGCCCGCCTACCCACAAAAAACCCGGCGGCTGTAGAACCTTAATCAGCTAAGGCCTGCTCAGTTCGGACGATCGACTTTAACTCTACAGATTGATGGTGGCTGCTAAATCGATTGGGGTATCCTTTGCTAACCCCGTGCTAGCTCCTGTCAATTGGCTCTTTTGTTGCGTTGGATTTGCTATTTTGTTTTGTCAATTTCAACCTTGCCCCCTTTCATCACCCATTTTACTTGGCGAATAATCACATTAATATCCTTCATTGGATCTCCCGACACAGCCACTATATCAGCATAATAACCCGGCGCGATAGCGCCTAAATCCTTCTCCATGCCAAGCATTTCTGCCCCCGTCGTTGTGGCGGTTTTTAAGGCTTGCTCAGGGGTCATGCCTGCTTTTACGAACCACTCAAGTTCGCGGGTGTTTTCGCCAAATCCGGTGAATACCGCATCGGAACCCATGGCGATTTTTACGTTTGCTTTCACCGCCTTTGTGAGCGTTTCAAAATTTCGCTTCACAAACATATTTAACCCAGATACGGCCGTAGAGTCATACCCATACTCCTCACTATGAGCTGCGTAATACCGATTATGATCGACTGTAGGTACGTAAATAATGCCAAGGCGAGCCATGTCTTCAAGGCTTGAATCGGGTAAATCGGTGGCGTGTTCGATGGTGTTGGCACCGGCTTTTATCGCGGCTTTGGCTCCGTCAGGGCCATATGAATGAACGGCCAATCGCTTGCCTGCCTTATGAGCCACGTCGGCTGCTGCTTTCATTTCTTCATAGCTATACGTCTGAAAACCCGTAACATCTTTGGCACTGCCGGTAGAGCCAAACATCTTAACCCAATCAGCTCCTAACGCAAGTTGTTTTTCGGCAAATTGCTGGACTTCCTCCACTCCTTTCACGCGGCTACTGCTTAGCCCTTGCCCCGCCACAAACAGGCGCGGGCCTTTCATGGCCCCTCTGTCGATCAAATCGCGCATGGCAAAACTCATATTATCGCCTGCCCCCAAATCTCTGGCGGTGGTAACACCGGTTTCGAGGGTCTTTCGGGCATTTTCCTGCGCTAAAAAGACTTTTACGGCGGGTAGTACTGTTCGGCCTTGCGTCCAGGGATCACCACTTCGGGTTTTATCCCAATAGTAGGTTATATGCACGTGCGCATCGATCAAACCCGGGATGGCTGTATATTTTTTCAGGTCAATGATCTCCGTGTTGGCGGGGATAGACATCTCTTTTTCGGTCCCCACGCCCACAATTCGATCTGCATCAATGAGTACTATGGCATGGGGTATCTTTTTACCTAATCCATCGATTACTTCGCCAAAGTAGATGGCTTTCATCTGGGCGGAGACGTGTACTGAATTAGCAACTATTAAAAATAGTAATAGTACCCACCCAAAGGAGAGTTTGGTCATTCTAATACCGAGAGGTTTTTGTTTATTCATCCTATTCCAAAGTTTATGATGTTTTTACAGATGTTCCCTCAGCCTGACTTTAGCTACTGAGAAGAAGCCTGCTGGGGTCTTGGCATGTAGATTTGGCGGGGTCGCCCGGTGGTCGCCAAACCTGTACCTATATGCCTACGTAACCAGCGGGTTTCAAGCAGTAATACTACCCTATGCCAGCTTGTTTTATAAACGCGTCTTTGCTGATGTTCAACTCTTGATTTTGGCCCTATACTAACGCAGGGTAAGCTATCTATCAGTTCAGTGCTCCGAATCGTGGGGCAAAATTATATAATGCCCCCCAAAACTGGACAGGCAGGCGAACTTGAATCTATCAGTTTCGACCTGCAAAATGTCCAAAAATGACATAGAAGCTGTTTTGAGTTAATTGCTTTGGCCGCAAAGCGCGTCTTTTGGTCGTGTTCTGCGCTATTTTTCTCGCCCGTAGCTACGGCTACGCGCTCCAAAAATGCCTTGACCACATCTAAGATCCACTACGTTTCGTCTCAAATCACTAACTCAAACAGCTTCTAAGTCAATACGGCTGCGTCGTGGACGTGACCGTATTGCCAGCAACAAAGTCTTTACCGACGTTGCCACACGGGGCAAGTCCTTGATGGCGGCCCGCCGATAGGGCTGGTTTTACGGTCTCAAAGTCCACCTGGTTATAATCAGTACGCCAGTTGGTCAATTTTTTTCTCACACCGGATAATGTAGCCGATAATAAGGGTAGCCTGTTAACCGAGTTGCTGGCTGATCTGTGAAAGAACAATGTTTCGGTGATCGGGCCGGGCCGATACTTCGGCGACCTGTTGACCCTGGTTTTCGGCAGGAAACATGCCATCGGAGCGTAGCCAATGCGCAGGTGAACGTGCTGGGCGGCTTGATTGCTAATTGTTTTTTCGACCGTAAGCCATAGTCATCCATCGTTGTATCTGCCGCCAACGATTCTATCCATAACTCACGTCACAATAAAAAAACGGGCTACGTATGGATTATGCGTAGCCCGTTTTTTGTGATCTGGTGCTCTCAGTATGGCTTTGTCAGTACATTGTGCGCTATAATCAGTAGCATACGATGTCAATCACCCTTAACCATCTTGACAACCCGAACCTGATTTCCAGCCTGAACCTGAAGCAGATAGGTACTGATTGGCTTACCGCTAATATCCCAGTCAATACGCTGGCTGGCTTCGGCCTTTGGCCAGTCCTGACTCCGTATAACCTGTC
>JACMPG010000358.1 GCA_014377625.1 Spirosoma sp. | reverse complement strand
GGTCAGTAATAGCCTGAATCTCGGCCAGTACATCGGCACGGTCGGGACGTCCCACAAGCGAAATTTCGCCCAGTACGTCCAGGGCTTCGACTTTGGTAAAGGTGCTGTCGAAGTCGATAATGTAATACGTCTGTTCGGTAGTGGGGTTTTCTGTAAGCATGGTATCAGTCAGGTTGGGTGTCGTTATCATCTGGAAACTCATTCGTAATTGGATTGGTGATGGCCGGTTGAAGCGGGAGTAAGTCCTACGTTAAAAACTGAACAGCTCGTTTTTCGGACCAGTAGGTGCCGTTCAGACCACCGTGCCGGTCCATAAAACCACAGTGACCACCTAATGCCGAAAACTCCATCCAGACATTGGTCAGTTCCCGTGCCAGGGTTTCGGGTAGGCATTCGGGCGAGAGAAACGGGTCGTTTTTGGCGTTTACAATCAGCGTCGGGATGGTGATGTCTGGCACAAACGGCAGCGAACTGTTCTTTGTATAGTACTCGTCAACGCCCGAAAAGCCGTGCAGCGGTCCGGTAATCAGATCATCGAACTGCCGGATGGTTCGTGCCTGCTGCCAGTCGGAAGCCATCAGTTCAGGCGGTAGGACTGCCGCTTTCTGTAGCATCTTCGCTTTAAGCGAGCGTTGAAACCGGCGGTTATACACCATACTGTCCCAGGCTTCGAGCCGCGTGGCCGAGGTCGTTACGTCGAGCGGCACCGAGAACGTCACGGCCCGTTTAATGGCCGGGTGCAGCGTACCGGCCCTGCCGTGTTCACCGAGGTATTTGAGCGTGATGTTGCCGCCCATGCTGAAGCCAAGCAGGTAAATGGTTTCGTAGCCTTTCTGAACGGCGTGCTGAACAATCTGGTGCAGATCGCTGGTTTCGCCCACGTGGTACATCCGAGCCTGCCGGTTCATTTCGCCACTGCACGAGCGGAAATTCCAGGCCAGACAATCGAATCCGTTCCGGTTCAGATGCCGCACCATTCCCGCCAGATACGGTCGGGACGAATCGCCCTCCAGCCCGTGGGAGAGGATAACCAGTTTGCAGTGACCAGTTATCAGTGACCAGTTATCAGTATGATGCCCGATAGTGGAACTGTTCACTGATAACTGGTCACTGTTCACTGAAAAATCCAGGTCTAGAAAGTCGTTGTCGGGCGTGTCGATGCGTTCGCGGACGTAGTTGACCGAAACCTTACGAAACAACGAAGGTACAATGGTTTGCAGATGACCACCGGGCAGGTAAACCGATGGCTGGTAGGAAGATGGGGCAATCAGCGGCATTGCCAAAACGCGGATGATCGGAAGCTTAAAGGTACGTGGAAAACAAAAGCCCGGCAGTCCGGGTGAGGACTGAATCCCGGTAAACAATTTAAAATCATAGTTTTACCTCCAAACGTACTACACTATGCTTCGAATACTAACGACTGAGGAGCCTGGGGGTTTTATTAATCGTAATATTGCAATGAATAGTTATTCTGCTACCTTTGTAGCATGGGAGCGACCAAACGTGAAATCTTTACCGATGAGCAAAACCGCATGGCGGATTTGGCTAAAGCTTTTGCCCATCCAGCACGGGTGGCCATACTACAAATGCTGATTGCCCGGAAAGCCTGTGTCTGTGGTGATCTGGTGGGTGAACTGGAGCTGGCCCAGGCGACGGTTTCCCAGCATTTGAAGGAGCTAAAACGTATTGGTATCGTTCAGGGTGAAATCACCCCGCCCCGCGTCTGCTACTGCATCAATACGCCCGTATGGGAGGAAGCCCAACAAGCGTTCGGGGCTATTCTGGAATCGTTCGCGTCTACGTCCTGCTGTTGACTCAGGACGCCCGAACGACGGGTATTTTTTTCTGCTTTTTAATCGTAATATTACAATAAACTGATGAAGACACTCATGACAACATCCGGGCCAATGACCTGGCAGGCGTTCAAAAATACGCTGATTCAAAACCCCGATAAATTCCTGCAATTCCAATACGCCGAAGGTGAATTTGTCCATCCGTCATTTCACATCACTGAGATTAAGCAAGCCCCCATTGTGTCGGTCGATTGTGGTGGCCAGATGAATAGTTGGACGGAAGTAATCGTGCAGCTCTGGGAGCCACAAGCGAAGGAGGCCGATCATCCGATGAAAGTGAGCAAAGCCCTATCGATTATTAATTTAGTAGAGAAGTCTTTGCCCCTGAATCCGGTGGCTACAGTTAAAATTGAATTTGGTAATTCTAAATTCGACACTCGCCAAATGTACCCCGGCGAGCTGATAACGGAAGGTGACAGTTTCACGGTCAGCCTGACGCCTGATTACACGCAGTGCAAAGCCCTCAGCCGGTCGCAGAGTTGCGGCACAACCAATTCTGGCGACGTCTGCTGCGTTCCAGCTGCCGGGAAAGAAACGGCTAAACCCGTTTTAGAATTAGTGGGTGCTGAGGCCTCGGCCTGCGCTCCTGGTTCCGGCTGTTGTTAATCAAACCATTACTCACGGAGAAAAACATCATGAAAAATATCTTAGTGCTTTGCACGGGCAATTCCGCCCGCTCTCAGATGGCCCACGGTTATCTGCACTATTTTGCGGGCGGGAGTGCCCGGGTTTACAGCGCGGGGGTTGCCCCCCACGGGGTCAATCCGCTGGCGATTCAGGTCATGGCCGAGGATGGAATTGATATTTCTCATCACACTTCCAACCACGCCGACGAATACACCAGCCTACCGCTCGACTATGTCATTACGGTTTGCGACAATGCCCGCGAACAATGCCCGCTCTTTCCGTCCACGGCAAAGAAGGTGCATCATAGCTTTACTGACCCATCTCACGCCCCCGGCAGGACGGATGATAAGTTGGCGCAGTTTCGCGTGGTACGCGACGAGATCAGAGCGTATAGCCAGCAATTCATTGAGGACAACGTAACGAGCCAAGCTACCCATGCCTAAACTTTCGTTTCTCGACCGTTTTTTAACGTTGTGGATTTTCCTGGCCATGCTGATCGGCGTGGGTATCGGTTATTTCTTTCCGCAGTCGCAGGGGTTTATCAATCAGTTTAATTCCGGTTCAACCAACGTTCCGTTAGCTATTGGTCTGGTGCTGATGATGTACCCACCGCTGGCAAAAGTGCGTTACAGCGAGTTGCCGAAGGTGTTTGCCAATACCAAAATTCTGGGTTTGTCGCTCGTGCAAAACTGGATCATTGGCCCCCTGCTGATGTTTGGTTTGGCGGTCATCTTCCTGCCCGACAAACCCGAATACATGACAGGCTTAATCATGATCGGTATTGCCCGCTGCATTGCCATGGTAATTGTCTGGAACGATCTGGCCAAAGGTGACCGGCTCTACGCGGCTGGCCTGGTTGCCTTCAACAGTATTTTCCAGGTGCTGTTTTACTCGGTCTATGCCTACGTTTTTATTACCGTACTGCCGCCCTTTTTCGGGTTGAAAGGCTACACCGTCAACATTACGATAGGTGAAGTGGCCAAAAGCGTTTTCATTTATTTGGGTGTACCGTTTCTGGTTGGGTTGTTCTCGCGGATCATCCTCACGCGGCTATTTAGCCGCCACTGGTACGAAGAACGGTTTTTACCCGCCATCAGCCCAATAACGCTCATTGCGCTGCTGTTTACCATCGTCGTAATGTTCAGTCTGAAAGGTCAGTTGATCGTTTCGATTCCGCTGGATGTAGTGCGTATTGCCATCCCGTTGACGATTTATTTTACCATCATGTTTTTTTCGGCCTTTTATCTTTCAAAGCGGGCCGGGGCCAATTACGCCAAATCTACGTCGCTGGCTTTCACCGCAGCGGGCAATAATTTCGAGCTGGGTATTGCGGTGGCTATTGCCGTATTCGGCATCAATTCCGGTGCCGCCTTTGCCGCCGTGGTTGGTCCCCTCATCGAAGTGCCCGTGCTGATTCTGATGGTCAATTTTGCGCTGAAACAAGAGAAAAAATTCTTACCCCGTCACAAAGAAGTCTCTCAGAAACACGCATGAAAATTGCCCTGTTTCCAGACATTCACGCCAGCTTGCCCGTGGTCGGTACGGTGTATTGTTTGGATGATCGGGTTGGTTGCTGGCAACGGCCTGAAACTGGTTTTCCTGATTTACTACGAAACAACCTGAGATAAACTTGGGCAAATCTCGGGAGAATCGAATAGGCTTCTGCTTTTGCTGGTATGATTACAACCGCTCCCAATCCAACCTTCATGGGCGACGATTTCCTGCTTCAGACCGAAACCGCCCGCCAATTGTATCACGACTTTGCCCGGTCGATGCCCATCATCGACTATCACTGCCACCTGCCACCCGATCAGATTGCCGAAGACAAACGGTTTGATAACCTGACCCAGATCTGGCTTTATGGCGATCACTATAAGTGGCGGGCCATGCGTACCAATGGCGTGGATGAACACTACTGCACGGGCGATGCTACCGACTGGGAGAAGTTTGAAAAATGGGCCGAAACCGTACCCTACACGCTCCGCAACCCGCTGTACCACTGGACGCACCTCGAACTCCAGAACCCTTTTGGCGTAACAGAACGGCTTAGCCCCGCCACTGCCCGCTCTATTTACGACCGCTGCAACGAGCAGCTACCCAACCTAACGACCAGAAACCTGCTGAAGCACTTCGATGTGCGCGTGGTCTGCACTACCGACGACCCCGCTGATTCTTTGCTGCACCACCGCCACATTGCCGAAGATGGTTTTGGCGTAAAAATCCTGCCCACCTTCCGGCCCGACCGGGCTATGGCCGTCAACGATCCCGATAGTTTCCGGGCGTATCTAAAGCAACTCGCTGAGGCTGCAAACGTCGAAATTGGTACGCTGGCCGACTACCTCGAAGCCCTGAAACAGCGGCACGATTACTTCCATCAGATGGGGTGCCGACTCTCCGACCACGGACTGGAATACATTGAAGCGGAGTCGTTTACCGAAGCAGAAGTGGCCGATACGTTCGAGCTGATGCACCGGGGCGTGGCCGTAAGCCCCGAAGATCAGGCCCAGTTCCGGTCGTTCATGCTCGTGCAGTTTGCCGAATGGGATCACGAACGTAACTGGACCCAACAGTTTCACCTCGGTGCGTTGCGTAACAACAACACCCGGCGTCTGCGCGACCTTGGCCCCGATACCGGCTGGGACTCCATCGGCGACTTTCCGCAGGCGCGGTCACTATCGCGGTTTCTGGGTGGTCTGGACGACCGCAACAAGCTGGCCAAAACTATTCTGTATAACCTCAACCCTGCCGATAACGAAGTGATGGCTACCATGATTGGTAACTTCAACGATGGTTCAGTGCGGGGTAAGGTGCAGTTTGGCTCCGGCTGGTGGTTCCTCGATCAGAAAGACGGGATGGAAAAGCAACTCAACGCCCTCTCGAACATGAGTATGCTCAGCACGTTTGTGGGCATGCTGACCGATTCGCGCAGTTTTCTGTCCTATAGTCGCCACGAATATTTCCGGCGCATTCTGTGCAACCTCTTCGGCAACGACGTAGAATCCGGCCAACTGCCAGATGATATAAACTGGATTGGCCAGATCGTTCAGGACATCAGCTACAACAATGCAAAACAGTACCTGGGGGTGTGAAAGAAGGTATAAGGAAGCAGGAAGTAAGAGAGGGGTAAAGGGATAGAGGAGTAAGGAAGCTGACGCAAAATTTGCTGGTGCATCAGCTTCTTTACCCCTTACCCCTTTACTCAACATACCGGGAAGTGTTTTAAAAAGTCGTCTTTGTAATTGCGACCCAGCGGAACGGAATGCCCCGCAATTATGGTCTCGTGTTCGCTGAACGAGTCGATCTGGTCCAGGTTGACGGCGTAGGAACGGTGGATGCGCACCAGTCGGCTGGCCCGGAGCCGTTCGAGTATATTGCCCAGCGACAGGCGCACCACGTGTTTTTTGCCCGTTGTAACAATAGTCGTATAAATGTCGTCGGCTTCGAGGTAGAGTATATCGCTCAGCGGCACCTTCACAAACTGGTAATTCTGCTTCACGAAAAGCGCGTCGTTCACCCGTAGAATCGGGCTCGTCCGCTGGTCTTTGTCGGCGGGTATTGAATCGGCATTGAGCGGTATGACCTTCGGGGCCGGCCTGGAAACGGGAGTCATAATCCGTACCGAGAAATTATTGAGAGCCATTTCTACGGCAATGCGTAACTGTCCGGCGTCGAAAGGCTTGGTGATGTAGGCGGCTGGCAGGGTTTCTTTGGCGCGTGAGATGGTAGTACGGTCGCTGAGGGCCGTGAGGTAGATGAGCGGTACCTGCCGTAGCCGAAACAGTTGCGTTACAGTTTCTATACCGTCCCAGTCGCCCTTGATCGTAATGTCGCACAGGATTAGATCGACCGGATTCTGCCGGAAGAGGTCGAGGGCTTTGCGACCATTGTTGGCCGTGCCGACCACACAGTAGCCATCAGCTTCAAGCAGGTCGCAGAGGTCCATTGCCAGGATAGCCTCGTCTTCAACAATCAGAATATTGACGCGGTCGTTCATCTTTTCTTACGCGGCTGCCCGCAGTTTATACTGAGGAATATGCAACCGAAAAAGCGTGCCGTTTTGCCGAATTACGCTGAGTTCGCCATCCAGTTGCTCACTCAGCGACTGGACGAGCCGGCGGCCAAATGATGTTTTTTGGCCCGCCCGCTGCCAGTCGGTAGCGTCTAAACCCGGCCCGTTATCCTGAACCTCCAGCGTAACGCCCGGCCCGATAGCTGGATTCTGGTAAAGAGCAATGCGCAGTATCGGTCGCGATACACCAGCGTAGGCATATTTGAACGCGTTGGTAATCAGTTCATTCACGATCAGGCCAAGCGGCATGGCTACGTCTACATCCAGCGTGTTCTGGTCAATGTTGAGTTGTAGATCAAATTCGTCGGTCGAGTAGCCGTAGGCCCGCATCAGACTCTCGCTGAGGTCGGTCAGGAACTCGCGCATGTTTACTGACGAGACGTTATCGGTCTGGTAGAGCCGCTGGTGAATGAGCGACATGGCCTCCACGCGCTGCTGCCCCACGCGCACGGCGGCCACCGCTTTTTCGTCGTCGAGCCGGTTAGACTGGAGCCGGAGCAGGCTGGCCACAATGGCGAGGTTGTTCTTGACGCGGTGGTGCAGTTCGCGCATCAGTACGGTAAGCTGATCGGACTGATGCTGGATTTTTGCCTGTTTGCGCTGACCGGAGCGGTAGAGTAAAAACAGTGTGCCGAGCAGGCCCGACAACATCACCATACCGCCCACACCCGCCCATACCTGACGGGTTTTTTGCTGATTTATAGTGGCCAGTGTGTTAATCTGCGCTTCTTTTTCCTGCGTCTGAAACCGCGTCTCCATCTCAACTAACTGCCGGTTTTTAATGGCATTATAGACGCTGTCGTGCGAGGTCATCTGCCTTTGATAATACAGCAGAGCCTGCCTGTAATTACCCCGCTGCTGTTCAATATGGCTCAATATACCGAAGGCTTCTTCCCGAATGTTGAATTTCTCCGCACCCGTCTGCTCAGACCAGGTAATGGCGCGTTTGCAGTAAGCTGCGGCCTCGTCCAGTTTCCCCTGCGGAATGAGCGCGTTCGGTAAATTGGCGTATGCATACCCGGCTAAGTAACTGTCGTCAGTACGTTGGGCGAACGCCAGTATATCCCGAAATGTCTGTTCAGCCCGTCTGTACTGTCCGGTGTTTTTGTATTCGATGGCCAGGTTAAACAACGAACTGTAATAGGCGTTGGAGTCGCTTCTGGCCCGGTGAAAGTCAACCACCCGCCTATTAAGGACCAGCGCCTGTTGATGGTGGTTGCGTTTGGCTTCGATAATAGCCAGTTCGCCGATCAGCTCTATTTCCAGTTCCGGTTTTTTTGACTGCCGGGCAATCTGCATCGCCTGCTCCAGATACACCCGGGCATTTTTCAGGTCATTGAGCTGCATGTAGGCCGAACTGATAAACTTCATGGTCCGGGCAATCTGAACCGGTTTGTTGCTTTTTCTGAGATACCCCAACGCCTGCTGATACTGGTCGATGGCCCGCTGGTATTCATTGACCTGCTGATACCAGTACCCCACGCCCCTGTAAGAAATGCCAATGTCTGTGGGGTTGCCAACAACGAGCGAGCGGCTTAGGGATTCCTGGTAAGCCAGTTTAGCGGGTGTAAGCTGGCCAATACGTACCAGTGAGTCGCCCATCTCGCGCAGCGTCCAGGTCTTGACAGAATCGGGGGCCTTGCTCAGCGATTCGGGCAGCATACCCTGGACCTGAGCCAGTACCGGTACACCGGTAAATGCCAGTGCCAGTAAAAGTAGTAACGAAATACGAAGAGGCATCGGAATGAGAGAAGAGGAGTGGTAAAGTGGATATATCAAGAAATCTTTACCAACAAACTTAGGTCGTTTGCCAACACAATGTAGTCATTGACATACAACTACCAGCGGTACTTTTCAAATAGTTGTACTTTTCATCATATATATCCTTCCATGTTCTCCTCGAGCAATCAACGCTATGAAAAATCCGCTTCTTCCGCTACCCACCGTGTTGTTGCTGCACCCGGCCCAGCTGGAGCTGACCTGTCATTTGCGTACCAGTGCCGTTGCTGTTGTTGGCAGTTGCATTACAATGACTGGTCCGCTCAACGAGGAGGTACTGCGTTTGGCTGTTCAGCACTTGCCGGTGTTGTTCGATGTGTTTCGGTGGCAATTCGATCCGGCCTGTACCAACCTGCCCGCAACGGTCGATACTAACTATAAACTGCCTGAACTGCCATGGCTGGATTTCAGTGACGAACCCAATCCGCGGCAGACTGCCGATGCCTGGATACAGCAGCGGCAGCTAAAGGCATTCGATGCTGATTTTCACCCCTTCTTCGATCTGATACTGCTGCGGCTTTCGGCTACCGAACACCGGCTGCTGGTTCGGGGCCACCAGCTACTACTCGACGAGACGGGCTGCGACCGGTTGCTGAGCGGTATTGTCCAAACCTACACCCGGATCATGGAAGGTGGCCGACTGCCCGACCCGGCCCCGGCCTACGCGGGTGAAGTAGCTGCGGCCCAGCTCTATACTGCCAGTTTGGCCTACGTGGAAGACGAAGTACACTGGCAGAAAGAGTTTACGGAACTGCCCCAAACGCTGTTTCCCAACCGTAACTACGATCTGACGGCACCTGCACCCTACCGATTTACGACCAGCGATTCGTTTGGCCGGGCACTCCGGCAGGCAGCAACTGCACTGGACGAATCGCCGGATTATTTACTGATGGCGGCCCTGACGCTATTCTTCGCCCGTATTAACAACCAGACTACCTGTACGTTTGGGCGGGTGGTAGCCGGGCGACAGATCAAGTCGCAGATGCCCGTTGTGGGGCGTTTTGACCGTCTGCTGCCCATTCGTCTCAGGTACCAGCCCGAACTCTCGCTGCGGTTGCTGGTGCAGCGTATCCGGCGGCAGCACCGTTCCGACAACAGCCATCGGCACTTTCCAATGAGCCACCTAAGCCGTACTCTGGGCGTAGTGCGATCAAGCCTGTTCGACGTGCTGATACAACAGCAGCCTGCCCCACCTGCCCTGACTATGCCTGATCTGGTTTGTCAAACTGCCCGGCTTACTCCGTCGGGGGTGTATGCCCCACTTCACATTTGCTGGCAGGTGGGTAGTACCCATCAACCTGCCGGTTTGCAGGTGAGCGGACTGCCCAATTACATTAGCGAGGGCGACGCGCGAAGTCTGCTGGTGCAGACCAAACATCTGCTGGCCGAATTTGTCCGTCGCCCCGACGCGCCAATTGCTTCGTTTGAGGTATTGCCCCGTTTCATCCGGGAATATCTGTCGAGTCGGGCGGGGCGTTGGTTCACGGATAAGCGGACCAGCGACCCCGCCCGACTGACCGTTCCGGGACGCTGATGGTACTAAATCAAATTATTACTGCTTATAAACTTTCCCGTCTTTCATCACGAACTGGACGGTCTGCAACGTTTTGATAGTCTGGATGGGGTTATCTGCTACGGCGATGATGTCGGCCAGTTTGCCGGGTTCTATCGAGCCAATCTGCGACTCCATGCCGAGGAGTTTGGCGTTGGTCAGTAGGGCTGAGCGGATAGCCGCCACGGCGGGCATCCCGGCCTCAACCATGTATTCGAATTCTTTGGCATTGTAGCCGTGAATGAACACGCCCGCATCGGTACCAAACGCAATGTTCACACCGGCTTTGTAGGCTTTGGTAAACGTGGCCTGAATTTTTGGACCGATGGCCAGTGCTTTGGGCGTTACCAGGGCCGGGTAATAGCCAAAACGCCGGGCCGAATCGGCGGCTGTTTTACCGGCAATGATGGTTGGTACGTAATACGTGCCGTATTTCTTGAATAATTCAATGGCTTCGTCGTCCATAAGTGTACCGTGTTCAATGGTCTGCACCCCCGCCCGAATGGCGCGTTTCATGCCCTCGGCTCCGTGCGCATGGGCCGCTACGGCAAAGCCATAGTCTTTGGCCGCATCAACAACGGCCTTTACTTCTTCTTCGGTAAACTGCGGGCCGGAGCCGTCTTTGGCGTTGCTTAACACGCCCCCGGTTGCCGTAATCTTAATCAGGTCCGAGCCTTCTTTGTAGCGTTGGCGCACGGCCTTGCGGGCATCTTCGGGACCATTGATAACGCCATCGACCGGGCCGGGATCACCCATCAGGTTTTTGCGGTATCCGTTGGTAGGGTCGGCATGACCGCCGGTGGTAGCAATGGTCTTGCCGGCGGTTATAATGTGCGGTCCGTCCACCAGCCCCTGATTGATGGCATTGCGTAGCGATACGTTTACGCCCGACCCGCCGAGGTCGCGCACGGTTGTGAACCCGGCCATCAGCGTGGTTTTGGCGTGTTTAGCTGCCTGATAAGCTATGTCGGGCGGGTTACTGGTAAACCCGTCAATGGCTCCGCCCCGGCGTGTTTCGCTTTCCAGATGCACGTGCATGTCAATCAGGCCGGGCAAGACGGTTTTGTCTTTCATGTCCAGCACCTTATCCTGACCAGTGGCCGGGGTAAAGCCTTTTTGCACGGCGGTAATTTTGTTGCCTTCAACCACCACGGTCATTTGCGGCTGCATGTCGTTGCTGGTGCCGGTAAACAGGTTGCCGCAGTGAATGAGGGTGCGCTGGGCCAGCAGGGGAGAGGCCAGCAGCGACAGGCCAACCAGCAGGTACATTTTTTTCATTAGAGAGATACGATTAAGCCTAAAAAAAGCCGCAACGGAGCGTTGCGGCCTGAAACTACGAATTTTATCGACGCCGGGCGTCAGAGCTTTGACACCTGCACCACGGCGGTCTTTGCCTGAGAAAGATTTGTCGTGGTGGGATAGGGGTTTACGTCGCGCAGAATGACTTTGTATGCCTGATTATCCAGTTGGATACCCATTGAGTCGGAATTTCCGGCTATTTTTTTTGATGGATCAGGTCCTAAAATTAATTTCACCCTGGTCGAATCGCTGGGTACTGACACCAGCAACGAAATGGTAGCATTACCTTCCCAGATACACACGGCATCCGACGGGCAGCGACTGTCGCGAATCGAGTCGACACGGACGATAACACCGGACGCGAGCCTGCCTGATTGATTTGTACCGAGCCGTATCGAATCGGTTGGGGTTGCTTCTCCTGATTTACAGGCATACAGCATTGCCGAAATACCAAACAGATAAACAAGAGCGGAGGTCAGATAACGTTTCATAGCAGGATGTTTTCTTTCTATGACCCGCCCGGTAGCTCAACCGTTGGAACGCAGCCGGACTTTCTTTACCGTTTCACAATCACGCCGTCGGCCACGAAGGTCAGCTCTTTTTCGGGTTCGGTGATTTTCTCGATCTCGGCTTTCGATTTCCCGGCGTCTTCGGCGTAGTGACGTAGTTCGGCTACGGGCGTTGTAGTGGTTTCGGCCTGACCCTGCATGACCACGGTTTTACCCACGATGTCTTTTGGTACAAAAAAGCCGTAGTCTTTGAACGAAACGCGCATGGTCTGGCCGTTGCCGGTCACAACCTTCATCCAGCAGCCTTTGGCCTGACAGACCGACTCTACGGTGCCTTCGACTTTAGCGGGCAGCTTGTCTTTATCGGCCATTTTGGTGCTAAGCTGCGTGGCGGGAATAGCTCCTTTGTCGGTAATTTTTTTGCCGTGGTAGCTTACGTTGTTCTGCGCCACCGCGCCGAACGATGCGCCCAGGATGAGGGCAGCAATCAGGATGTTTTTCATTTGATTCAGTCAGTTATCTTTACCCAAAACTACAAAAGTCAAGCCATTTTAACCACCAATATGATTCGTATTCCATTTGCCGCTCCGCTGGGGCTGCTGTTGCTGACCGCTATGGGCTGCCAGAAAACCAAAGACACCACCGACGTAGCCGAGAAGCGCACTGTTTTCTTTGACACCTCGGGTATGGACACGACCGTGGCACCGGGCGACGACTTCTTTTCGTATGCCAACGGTGGCTGGGTTAAAACCACAAAAATTCCCGACGACCAGACCAGTTGGGGGGCGTTTAACCTGCTGTACGAAGGTAATCAGAAAAAGACCAAAGCTATTCTGGACGAGGCAGCCGCCAGCAAGGCAACCAAAGGCTCTGCCGAACAAAAAGTAGGCGATTTTTACGCCAGCGGCATGGACAGCGCGGCCATCGAAAAGCGGGGCTTTGACCCTGTAAAGCCGCAGATGGCCCGGATTGCTGCCCTGACTAACTATAAAGAGGCCTTACGCTATATGGCCGCCGATTCTGCCAACCGGGGAGGAGAACTGTTTGGCCTGTATGTAGGGGCCGATGACCGTCAGAGTACCCTTAATCGTTTGAACTTCTATCAGTCGGGGCTGAGCTTGCCCGAAAAAGAATACTACACCCGCACCGATACTGAATCGAAGAAAATCCGGGCGGCTTTTCTGGTCTATGTAGCCAAACTGTTTACGTTGACGGGTGTCGATACGCTGACGGCCCGTAAAAAAGCTGATGCAATCCTGGCTTTTGAAACCAAACTGGCACAGGCACACAAAACAGCCGCCGACCTGCGCGACCCGGTGGCTAACTACCATAAACTGTCGGTGGGTGAGCTGACCAAACAAATGCCCGCATTGGACTGGAAAACGTTTCTGACCACTATGGGCCTCACTACAGATACGGTGCTGGTGGGGCAGCCGGCTTATTATCAGGCTCTGAACAAAGAACTGCCCGCCATACCCATAGATCTGCTGAAAGATAAGATGACGTTTGGGTTGATCGACAACAATGCGTCATCATTAAGTCAGGATTTTGCGACGGCGCGGTTTGAGTTCTATAACAAAACGCTGAATGGTCAGCCCGTACAGCCCGCCCGCTGGAAACGGATTGCCCGCACGGTCGATGCGTCGCTGGGCGAGCTGCTGGGGCAGTTGTGGGTCGGGAAATATTTTACCGCCGAGGCCAAAGAGCGGATGCTTACGCTGGTTGATAATCTCCAGAAAGTCTATCGCGACCGGATCAACAAACTTGACTGGATGGCTCCCGAAACCAAAAAGGTGGCCCTGGTAAAACTCGATAAGTTCGTCAGGAAGATTGGCTATCCCGACAAATGGAAAGACTATTCGGACGTAACCATCCAGCGCGACGATTACTTCGGCAATGTACAGCAGGCCCGGATGCACGAGTGGCGCGAGAATCTGGCCAAAGTGAACAAACCCGTCGATAAGGCCGAGTGGGGCATGACCCCGCCTACGGTGAACGCCTACGCCAATCCCACCAATAACGAAATCGTGTTTCCGGCGGGCATTCTCCAATTTCCGTTCTTCGACCCTAACGCCGACGATGCCATCAACTACGGAGCTATCGGCATGGTGATTGGCCACGAAATGACGCACCTCTTCGACGATCAGGGCCGGCAGTACGACGCCAGCGGCAACCTGCGCGACTGGTGGACTAAAGCCGATGCCGACAAGTTCAACGCCAAAGCGAAGATGGTGGTCGATCAGTACAACGGCTATACTGTGCTGGACAACCTGCACCTGAACGGGCGGCTTACGCTGGGCGAAAACCTCGCCGATCTCGGTGGTATTACCCTCGCTTATGACGCTTTCAAGCTTACCGACCAGGGCAAGAGCGGTACCAAAATCGACGGATTCACGCCGGATCAGCGGTTTTTTCTGGGTTTTGCGCAGGTATGGCGCGAAAAGGTTCGTCCCGAAGCCGAGCGTACCGGCGTCCAGACCGATCCACACTCGCCCGGCAAATTCCGCGTCAACGGCCCCCTCGCCAACTTTGAGCCATTCTACAAAGTGTTCAACGTGAAGCCGGGTCAGAAACTGTATAAGCCCGAAGCGGCTATGGCAAAGGTGTGGTAAAATCCCTATTCATGGCACGTTGTTACCCGGACAATCGAGAACGTAGGTAATGCGGTCGAGGAGGGTGGTGTAGTGGTCGC
>JACMPG010000357.1 GCA_014377625.1 Spirosoma sp. | reverse complement strand
TGGAATTTCCCTCGAAGCTTATTGAAGACGCCGTGAATGAGGTGTCCAGGCTGCCGGGCATTGGCAAAAAAACGGCCCTGCGGCTGGTATTGCATCTGCTCAAGCGCGACGAAGAACAGACCGAAGCCCTTGCCCGGACCCTGACAGCTGCCCGAACCCGGGTCAAGTACTGCCAGAAATGCCATAACCTTTCTGACCATGACCTGTGCAGCATCTGCACCAGTAATAAGCGCGATCACTCATTGATTTGTGTGGTAGAGGACACCCGCGACGTGTTGGCCATTGAAAATACAGCGCAGTTCAAAGGGCTGTATCACGTGTTGGGGGGGATTATCTCGCCCGTCGAAGGCATCGGTCCCAGCGATTTGAAGATCGACTCACTCATCGAACGGTTGCGCGGTGAAGAAGGTGAAGTGGTACGCGAAATTATCCTGGCTATCAGTCCTACGATGGAAGGCGACACAACGGCATTTTATCTGCAAAAGAAGCTGAAGCCGTTTAATCTCAAAGTCTCGACCATTGCACGGGGCGTTCCCATTGGCGGTGACCTCGAATATGCCGATGAGGTAACACTGGGCCGCAGTATTCTGAGCCGTATTGCCTACGATTGACCCGGCATGAACGGGTTTGCTGACAAAATCCGTTTCTTTGCGGGTACTGAAACATCTGGCTGGCAGGCTGGTTTGATTTCAGTACCCGCATTCTCGTTTCTTAATAAACTAACATTCGCATGAACCGCTCTGAATTTATGAAACTGGCCTTTGGTGCATCGGCCGCGCTGTTCTCTACCCGCTCGTTTGGGTTTAATTTCCGTCCCGCTTCTTCCTACGACGGGCCGTTCACGCTTCCTCCATTGCCATATGCCTACGGTGCTCTCGAACCGTCTATCGACAAGATGACGATGGAAATTCACCACGACAAGCACCATCAGGGCTACGTCAGCAACCTCAATAAAGCCATTGACGGCACGCCAATGGCCAAAATGAGCCTCGATGACATCGTAATGAGCGTTGATAACAAGACGTCGATGGCCGTTCGTAACAATGCCGGGGGGCATTGGAACCACTCGTTTTTCTGGAAGATCATGGGTCCAAACGCGGGTGGTGTGCCAACGGGTGCGCTGGCCACTGCCATCAACAAGAAATACGGCTCGTTCGACAACTTCAAAGAGGAGTTTACCAAAGCCGCTACCACCCGGTTTGGGTCGGGCTGGGCGTGGCTCATCAAAGACGGCAACAGTCTCGATATCATCTCAACGCCTAATCAGGATAACCCGATGATGGCTTTAGCCGAGAAAAAAGGTACGCCTATCATGGGTCTCGACGTCTGGGAACACGCCTATTACCTCAAATACCAGAATAAACGCGCCGATTACGTCAAAGCCGCCTGGGATGTTTTTGACTGGAACAACATCGGGAAAAACTTTTCCTAACCGAGTGAAGAACGCAGAATGAAGAACGGGCTGACGCGGAATAGGGTGCGTCGGCCCGTTTTCATTTACAGCAAATGGATCCACCTCCTGCTTCGGTATGTGTACGAGCAGGCAACTACAAACCGTTCTGCTGTGCAATACCGGATGCGTGGTGACGGGTACGTACAGCAAACTTTCTTAATTTTGTGAAAACAGCATAAACCATGTCATCAACCGATTTATACGACGAAATACCGTCACTCGATTTAGCCGATTTCACTACGGGTACTCCCCATCAAAAGGCACAGTTTGTGCAGAATCTGGGTCAGGCCTTCAATCAGATTGGCTTTGTAGCCATCCTCAATCACGGCCTGACCCCTGATCTTACGCAGAAACTTTATACCTCGGCGCAGTCATTTTTTCAGGCGCCCGATGCCGTAAAACAGCAATACGAACACCCGGAACTGCACGGGCAGCGAGGCTACATTGGCAAGGGAAAAGAAACGGCTAAAGGGTTCAAGGTGGCCGATCTGAAGGAATTCTACCATATTGGTCAGCCCGAACCGGAGGGCGACATGCCCGCTAACGTCCTGCCCGCCGAATTTCCCGAATTTGGCGAAGTAACGCTCACGGCCTACCGCACCCTCGAAAACGCCGGAAAGCAGCTCCTGCGGGCCATTGCCCTTTACCTGGATCTGCCCGAAACGTATTTCGACGATAAAGTAAAAAACGGCGACAGCATCCTGCGCGCCCTGCATTACTTCCCGCTCGATCCCGACACTACGCCCGACGGAGCCGTGCGGGCCGCTGCCCACGGCGATATTAACCTGATTACGCTGCTGATGGGTGCTTCGGCAGATGGACTCGAAGTACTCCGGCGCGACGGCAAATGGATTGGCATTACGGCCCTGCCCGATCAGGTGGTGGTGAACGTGGGTGATATGCTGGACCGGCTCACCAACCACAAACTGAAGTCAACGATCCATCAGGTGGTAAACCCGCCCCGTGAGAGGATGAATCAGTCGCGCTACTCGATCCCGTTTTTTATGCACCCCCGCGCCGATATGAACCTGAGTAGTTTAGGCTCCTGCATTGACGCTGAATACCCCAAGCTGTACGTGGACATGAACGCCGGTGAGTTTCTGGACGAACGGCTCCGCGAACTGGGATTGAAGAAATAGTCATTGACGGTTATTCACTTCGTACTATTGGTAGTCATTGATACGATCTGGTAATGACTGTCAATAGCACGAAGTAAATAACAAACAGCGCGTTATGTTGCCTTACCGCTCCTCACTCAAACCCGTCCGCAAAATTCGCTACTTCATTTTTTTGAAGGATGTAGCGTTATTATCTGTGACTACGTTTGGTGGCCCACAGGTGCATCTGGCTATGTTTCACGAGCGATTCGTGCAGCAAAGACGCTATCTTACCGAGGCCGAACTGCTCGAACTAAACGCACTTTGTCAGATTTTGCCGGGGCCAACCTCCACACAAACCATTACGACACTGGGGTTCAAGATTGGCGGTCCCAACCTGGCGTATCTGACCCTGCTGATCTGGGTGCTGCCCGGCGTCTGCATCATGACAGCGGCTGCTATGGGCGTCTATTACCTCGAACAGCGTAATCTGTCCATGCAGTTTGCCCGGTTTATTCAACCAATGGCCGTGGGGTTTATGGCAGTGGCGGGGTACCGAATCGGGCAGAAAGTCATTAAGAACAGGATTAGCCTGGCCCTGGCTATTGCTACGGCTCTGGTGGCGTATATATTCCGATCACCGTTTATGACGCCCGTCGTGATCATTATCGGCGGGCTTACCACCGGACTGACGTACCAACAACACGAACGAATGGATAAACAACCTTTGCGGGTGCAGTGGGCTAATTTCCTGCTCTGGGGGGGTGTATTCATTGCCGCTGCCGGACTGGGAGCTGTTACTCAGTGGCTCCCGGTTCGGCTGTTCGAGAACTTTTATCGCAACGGCAGTCTGGTTTTCGGAGGGGGGCAGGTACTTACACCCATGCTCTACAACGAGTTTGTGGCGTTTAAGCACTACCTGACCCGTGAGGAGTTTTTATCCGGTCTGGGGCTGGTACAGGTTGTGCCGGGGCCGGTATTTTCCTTTGCGTCGTATATCGGCGCGCTCACTGTTCGGGGAGCCGGTCTTAATGCGCAGCTTTTGGGCAGTGCGGTGGCTACGGCGGGTATTTTTCTGCCGGGTACGTTTCTGATCTTCTTCGTCTATCGCTTCTGGGATCAGCTCAAACGCTATCGCGTGGTACGGGCGTCGCTGGAGGGCGTCAACGCAGCCAGTACGGGCCTGACGGCAGCAGCGGCCATTGCCCTGTTTGAGCCGATGATTCCACACTGGCCGTCGGTTTTGGTGGTGCTGGGTACCGTGGTCATACTATTGCTTACCCGCACCCCCGCCTGGCTGCTCATTCTTGCTGGCCTGCTGGCAGGCGTATTGCTGTAGGTACGCGTGTTCATTGGCCAAACCGTAATATCGTGTTAGTACCCACGGTCAATGTTACGCCATTCCCGAAGGTAACACGCTGGGCAAATGCGGTATAATTGGCCGGGACAGTTACCGGGTGATTGATTGTAACAGCATCGGCAATGCCCGGTATTCGTCCGCAGGACCATACCGTTGGGTCAGACCAGTTGCCGGCTTTTAAGGTAATCATATCGCAGGGGCTGGTTGTGATTATCAGCAGGGCCACCGCTGTCAAATTACCGGGATCGGTGGCCTTGATAGACACCGTTAGGCTACCTGCCTGCGTTGGCGTTCCGGATAGCAGCCGGGTGGCCGGGTCAAATACGAGCCAATTGGGCAACCCGGTAGCCATGTAGCTCAGATACTGTTCTTCGGGATCGGTGAAAGCGGGTACGGTGAAGAAGAAAGGCTGATTTATAGGTGCCGTTTGGGTCGCCAATACGGGTGGGATCGGGGGTTGGTTCACCACAACCCGGATGGGAAGCGTAACGGTTGCAGTTGCGTTCTGGGGATCGGTGGCACGAATAGTAGCCGAATAGCTGCCCACCTGCGTAGGGGTGCCGCTGAGTACCCGTGATACCGAATTGAACCCCAGCCAGCCCGGTAACTGAAGCGCCGTATATGACAGCGTTTTTTCTTCGGGATCCACAAATGGAGGCAGGGTATAACTGAAGGGCTGGTTTCGCTCAATCACCTGCTCGGTTAGCGTGGGTGGTATGGGTGGCTGGTTGGGAGCTGCAACAATAACCACCGGCACCAACGTTAGCAGACCCCCCGCATCGGTGGCTCCTACGAGCAGGGTATAACTGCCGCTTTGGGTGGGCGTTCCGGTAAGTTGCCGGTTGCCGGGGTTAAAACTCAGCCAGGAAGGAAGGTTGGTGGCCGAATAGGTAAGCGCCTGATTTTCTGGGTCGTAAAAAGTAAGGACGGTAAACGTATAAGGCTGTCCGGTGGGGGCTATGGGTGGGTTTATGGGGGGGGCAACGGGTGGGAGGTTTGGAATGGCTCCCACTTCAACGCCCCCGTTCCAGACTGAACCAACACGGGTATAAACCCGGAAATAATACTGCACCATTGGGTCAAGACCCGTTACCATAACCGCAGTACCGCTGCCCAGATACACCACTTTGCCGCCCTCGATTGCCGTACCGTTACCCATAAAATTGGCGTTGGCTATATACGTTGTGCCGCTGGGTTCGGTAGTGAATCCTGTACCGATTTTTGCGGCTACCAGAATCTCATCAAACGCAATGTTAGGGTTGATCCAGCCCACCTGCACCGCGCTCAGCTGGCGCGTAGCCGTGACGTTGCTAACCAGCGAACTGGCCGTGTTGCAGTCGGGATACAGCAGCAGCGTGTCGGTGGCGGTCAGGCCGCCATTGTCCGTTACGCGCACCACAAACTGATAAAAATAGGTGTCGTTGGGGCTACACCCCACAGGCGACACCAGCACCGTTGGAGTGGCCTGGGTCTGTACTGGTTCGGGGTGGGTGTGGTTGTTGTGCCGGAGGGTGACAAACCATTCATAGCCCAGATCGGTCAGGTCGGTATCGGTCACGCTGGCCGCGAGGGTGTATGACGTAGCCTGACTCATGCTGTAGAGCGTACCCGGCGCAGGGTTGATGATTTGTACGGCAGGGGGCGTGTTATTGGTTGAGATAACCACTTGCCGGGGTAGCGACACCTGATTGACATTGTCTTTTACGGTCAGCGTAACGCTGAAACTGCCAATTCCGGTGCTCGTGAAGGTGTGCGATGGGTTGGCTGTAGCGTTGGTTGTGCCATCGCCGAAATCCCACAGGTACGTCAGGGCACCCCCTTCGGGATCGACCGAGTTTGAGCCGGTAAACTGTACGGCCAGGGGCGACAGACCGAATGTTTTGTTCGTACCGATGCTGGCAACAGGCGGCTGATTGACGCCGTAGCTGATACGGGCAATCTCGCCCTGTACCCGCACGTAATACATCGACCCATCGCGCGGGTTGGTCTGCAAATCAACAATACCGACGTCAAAATGGTCGGGTGCAAAGTCCCGTACCTGACTCACTACCAGTTCGCCTTCATTGTTCAGCACTAGGTTTTTGATCCAGTTGGCACCGTGGTCACTAAAGAAGTACGTGTTTCTATACGTTTCCGGAAACTGATTGCCGGTATAGTAAAAGCCACCAATAGCGCAATTTCCCAGAAACTGCGTTCCGGTGGGGGCGCCGGGGGTGCCAATGGGTCGGGCAATGGGCGTGGTACCGCTAAAAGCTGGTACCCGCGTACGGGCCGTGCCGTGACTATAGTCGATCACCGGCCGTGAGTGCGTAAACCGCCGGAGGGCAGGATTGGGATTATCGACAAACGAGGTGGGTTGTGGGCACAAGCTCTCAAATGTGGGCTGACCGGGTTCGTCTAAGTTCGCTACGTTGGTGCCGTAGTACGAAATAGTTGGCTCCAGCCCCTCGTACAGTGGCCACCCGCAGTTCAGCCCCGGCTTATCGATCTGGTGAATGTCTTCTACTTTATACCAGCCCACATCGCCTACCATCAACGTGCCGGGGTTATTGTCGGCGGGATTGGTACTGCCGGTGTTGGGTTTCAGAGCCAGTTGAAACGGCATCCGCAAGCCCAGCGTCCAGACCCGCGACTGGGGTTTGCGCGGATCGGCCGGGTCAAAGAATGGATTGCCCGGCATGCCATCGCCCGTGTTGGGATCAATCCTGAGAATTTTGCCCGCCATTGAGTTGACCATCTGCGACCGTAGTGCGCCCACATTCTCGTTGGGGCGCATCATGCCGTAATCCAGCGAAGCCTGAAAGTAGCTGTCGTCCCGGCTGCCCACGTCCACGCCTTCGTGGTGGGCGCCATCGCCGGTGCCAATCAGCAGCGTACCATCAGTGCCGAAAACCATTCGTCCTGCGCCGTGAGTTTCTTTCGTGACGGGTACGCCGGTTTCTTTGGTTTCGCCGATGAGAATTGTCCGACTGCTGTAATCGGTGGTAAGTGTACTGCCTGACTGCAGAAGTTTGTATCGTGTGAGTCGGCTAATCGTAGCATTGTTATACCAGTTGGCGTTTGGATTGTACTGTGGAGTGCCGAAATAGAGCAGATAGTGCAGATCGACCTGGTAAAAAACGTAGATCAGGCCATTGGTTTTGTAGTTGGGGTCGAGGCAGAAACCGAGCATCCCAAAGTCATTCCATTCACCCACTTCTTCGTGGATGTCCAGCACCGGCGTGTTCTGACGAATATACGCTGATCCGTTCCACGTCGATACATAAAGCCGTCCGCCTTTTTCCCAGACAAAGAACTGATTGCCATCGTCTGTAAACCGTAACCCAACTGATCCCGTATAATCTACCTGCACCGAACTTCGGTCAAAGCCAGCCGGTAGCTGCGCCAATACGCTAACCGGCCTAAGTAGCAGGAGGAAAAACAGCATCCGTCTGCTCCACGAGCAGCAGATGACCTGGTAGTGGCCGAAGAAATAAATCATATGTGTGGATAGAAGAAATGGTAAACTAACACTACAAGTTAGGCAAATACAGGCCTCGTAGTTGTGAATTTACCAGAAAAATAATCAGGAATTTCAGGATATAATGCAGGATAATCCTGCACGATGCCTGATCGTAATGAGCGCAGAATAGCTCAGCCGGGGAAACGTGTGTTTAAACCTCGTCGTAATAAGCCGGAGGTTTGGATGAAGCCAAATAGGATGGCTCATGAAGGATTGGGCGTATGTTTGCCCATGCCGACCGTAGATTCAGCCGGGAGACTACCATTCAGTTTTCGGCGATGTAGTTGCCGCTTCTCATCGTCGCTGAGGGCAGCGCGGGTGGCGCGGCCCTGCTCATAGCCATCGGTAAAGCGACTGATTCGGCTGTCGGTCAGGGCCAGTTTCAATTCGTCCGATAAATCGCTTAGGTCCGTCAGCACCCCTTGCCGTTGCTGTTTCAATGTCTCCAGACTGGGCAATAAATCGAGTGTATGCTGTGCAATGTTCTGGTGAATGCGCTGTTCGGCCAGTTCGGTTTCGAGCGGACTCAACGCCTTGGCAAACCGCTTTACCCGACGGCGTAGTTTACCCAGCTTTATGTCGATCTGCAGCCAGCGATACCAGAAAACGGTCAGCACCGGCAGCGCAATACCCAGGCAAACGGCCCCCGCCAGCGCAAATAAGATTCCACTCAGCACAAATGACAGCAAGGCCCATGGGCTGTTGACTAACGCCAGATTCAATTCGCCTGACTCGGCCAGCTGCCGCTCAATTTTAGCCATGACAGTCGCATCGAGCATTGGCGTATCGGCCAGCGGATCGGAGCTGAGCTGCATTTGCCGGATAGATTTGTTAATGGCTGACTTGAGCTGATCGGTACGGTAAGCTTCATAGCGAAACCAGCCCAGCACAGCCAGCGTCAGCACGGCAAACACGGATAGTGTGATTTTGAAGCGTCCGTAACGACCCCGGTTCTGCACGGGATTTTCCTGATACGGCGATTCGATGAGCCGGTCGTAAGCGGGCTTGAGCAGGATCGAGACCATGGCCAGACCTACGGCAAACGCCCAGGCTTCGGTGCTGTTTCGGATGTTGAGGGCGTAGGCCACAATCTCATGCGAGATAATCAGATCGCCCGCCAGAAAAGACAGGCCAGCTACCAGAAAGAACAGCCCTGCCAGCAATGAATAGTCTGACCGGGTGGTGGCCCGCCGTTCGCGTAGGGCCTCGTGTTCAGCTTCGGCGGCCCCACGGCCCGCTTCGAGCTGAGCCACCTGTTTCGCCAGCCGTTCTACCCGCAATGCGTAGGGCTGCAGGGTAGCAAAAGCCTCCCGATTAGCCTCTGCTGTACTGCTTAACTGCCGGTCAAGTTGCTGGAGTTGCGCCCGTTTGTCGGCAATGCAGTCGGCCAGCCAGTCGGCGTTGGTCTGACTTGACAGGTAGCCTTCGTAGGTAGTACGATCGACACCGGCAACACCGCTGTTGTAACCATGCTGAAAATCAGGCGAGTTTGTTGATTCCATGTACGCAGCGTTTTCGGTTGGGCAGACGCGCGAACGCCGGATATAGAAATGAGTTTACCGAAAACGCCCACAAATACGTCAATAGTCTCCCAACGACGCAAGTTTTAGCTGTTAATCGCTA
>JACMPG010000356.1 GCA_014377625.1 Spirosoma sp. | reverse complement strand
CGTAGTTTGCGCCGGATATATTCCTGCGGGTGGCGATGCATCTGCTGCTGCCAGTGGATTAAATCCAAGCCTCGTTTCTCAAAAGCTGGTCGTAGGGAGTTCATGGTCAAAGTTAATACCTTTCACCCTAAAGGGAATAACAGATTATACCCAATCCGTTTTCCGCTGGTAACACCATCAAATCGTTGCGTTGATTTTGGTTTGGGCTGATTGAGCATTTTGGGTTTTTGCTGAACGGCATACACCGAAATACTGAGCAACAACAGCGTTGCTAAGGTCAGTCCGGCCAGGCTACCATTCGAGACGACCGGCCGCGTCGATACGCCCAGCATCCGCCGAACGCGGTGCAGCAGCAACTGCCGTTTACTGCTGAGGGCCATTGCTAATGCGGGCGTAGCGAGTTGGGTCAACGTGAGTTGGGAGAGCCGAAATTCTTCTACGTGGGCCAGTGCCTGGGCTAAAATCCGTCCGTTGCCCCCAATGGTTTGCACGGCGAGGTCGTCGCAGCAGTGTTCGCGTTCTTCGCGCACCCGCGCCGAGAGCCACCATAATGCCGGATGAAAAAAGTAAAGTACCTCCACCACCGATTGCAACAGGTTCACAGCGTAGTCGTGCCGCTTCACGTGAGCCAGTTCGTGCGCCAGCACCGCTTCTAATTCGGCCATACCCAGATTTGTAGCCAGTCCAATCGGTAATAGCAAGATGGGTTTCAGCGAGCCCACTACCATCGGTACCGCCACCCGCGCCGACTCGCGCACCCGAACTACCGGCCCAAGCTGCATCACCGTCTGCAATGATCGCACCAGCGCGTCGAGCCGGTCTGAGGCAGGTATTGTGGCCATCCGGCTCAGGCGTTGCAGATACAGCCAGCCACCCGCCAGCCGCAGTATAAATACCGCCACGCCGATGATATAAAGCAGTACAAATTCGCTCAGGTGCGCGGCCAGAAACTGCTGTACCTGAACGGGCCAGGACAGCGTTTGCGGTAATGTTTGCCAGTTCACTAGCAGCGTTTGCGGTGCTTGACCGGTCATCGTCACTGCCGAAACAGCCGCAGCAGGTTTGTACAGCCAGCTGAATGTAACGACCGATGTCAGCACCTGCGATAGTAATCCGGCTACGCCCATCCGATAGCGTAACGCACTGGACCGATTTCGTAAAACATGCAGCAAAATGGCGACCGGTAGCACGAGCGCGAAGCCCTGCCAAACGGCGTGTACCAGCGTCCAGCCAAGCGCGTCGGCCACCGGACCCGAAAGAGTAATTGCGTTCATAGTTGATTGGATTTATGGTTACAGGCTATCCAGTAATCGTTTTATCTCGTCTAATTCATCGCGCGAGGCTTTATGCTGACCCAACACCTGCATGACCAGCTTCGAGGATGAACCGCGAAAGGCCGTGTCGATGAATCGGTCAACCAAACCGCGCTGAGTAGCTTCTTCCGACACGGCGGCAATGTAGAGATGCGACTTGTTTTCGGCGTCGCGGGTGAGCAGGCCCTTTTCGTGCATAATCTGCATCAGTTTCAGGGCCGTTGTGTAGCCAATGTCGCGATGTTGGCTCAGGCGGTCATGTACCTGCCGTACCGTGCTGGGGCCATTGGCCCAGATAACGTGCAGGATTTCGAGTTCGGCGTCGGTTGGCTTCATCTGTCTACGAATAGTTTCGTACAAACATATACGATTGGTTTCGTAGATGCAAGAAGAATGAACAAAAAAAATTCACAATGGCTTATTTTATCATGCTGACCGGTTCGCCGGTGCGGAAGGAAGCAGCTTCGTTAAAAGCAACACGTATCAGTTATCGGAGATGCTTGCTTCCGGTCCGGCGTTCCGGTCAGCACGACAGAAAGCAATGACCCCAATCGAAACGCTACAAGTACCTACCCGTCCCGCCCGGCGGTTTATTGGCGAGACGCTGAATCTCGAAAGCTGGAACGATGTGAAGCCGTTTTATGACGAACTTCTGCACCGGCCTATTAACAACACCGACGACCTGCGGCAATGGCTACTGGACCGCAGTGAATTGGAGTCGTACCTCTCCGAAAACTTTGCCTGGCGGTACATCAACATGACCCGCGACACAGCGAACGAAGAACTGGTTAACGACCTGAATTTCTTCATTGCCGATATTCAGCCGAACATGACCGAATATAGCAACGACCTCGACCTGAAAACTGTGAACAGCCCGTACCTGAGCCAGTTGACCGACGCTGGTTTTGATGTTATGGTGCGGAGCATGAAAAAATCCATCGAGATTTTTCGGGAGGCCAATATTCCGTTGCAAACCGAGATTCAGACCGAAGAGCGCAAGTACGGGGCCATTGCCGGGGCCATGACCGTAAACATCGATGGGCGCGAACTGACCCTGCCCGAAGCCAGCGACCGCCTGCAAAGCCCCAACCGAACCGAACGCGAAACAGCCTGGCGCAAAATCAGCGAACGCCGGTACCGCGACCACCAGACGCTGGACCAGCTCTTCGATACACTGATTGACCTCCGGCACCGCGTGGCCCTTAATGCCGGTTTCGCCAACTTCCGCGACTACTCCTTTGCCGCGCTGGGTCGGTTTGATTACAGCCCGCAGGACTGTTTTGATTTCCACGAATCCGTTGCCAGCGCCGTGGTGCCGTTGCTGAATAACCTTGCTCAAGCGCGTAAAACTAAACTCCGTGTCGACACGCTGCGCCCCTGGGATGCCAAAGTCGATGTTGACGGACGGCCACC
The DNA here is from genome assembly GCA_014377625.1 of Spirosoma sp. Lineage (GTDB taxonomy): Bacteria > Bacteroidota > Bacteroidia > Cytophagales > Spirosomataceae > Spirosoma. The sequence continues at coordinate 14,803 of JACMPG010000356.1, read as the reverse complement.
GTTAAAGCCGTTTGGATCGGGCAATGAGTTAATCGAGAAGACAATTATCTGTTTCGACAAACTTGACCGGGAATTGGGCGACGATTTACGGATTATGCGGGCGATGGGGCATCTCGACGTAGAGTCGCGGAAGGGCAAGGCACCGGGCGGGTATAACTATCCGCTGGAAGAAATTGGCGTACCCTTTATCTTTATGAATGCTACCACCAGTCTGCGCGATCTGGTTACGATGGTACACGAGGGCGGTCATGCCGTGCATTCGTTCCTGACACGGGAAATGCCGCTGAAAGCATTTAGAAACCCGCCGATGGAAGTAGCCGAGCTGGCGTCGATGAGCATGGAATTACTGTCGATGGATCATTGGGACGTGTTCTTCGAGAATCCTGACGACCTGCGCCGGGCCAAACGTCAGCACCTCGAATCCATCATCGAAACTCTGCCCTGGGTAGCCACCATCGACAAGTTTCAGCATTGGGTATATGAGAACCCACCCAAGTCCCGGTCGGTGCATACCGACGCCGACCGATGCGACAACTGGGTACGCATTTACGATCAGTTTGCCGATTCCATTACGGACTGGAGCGGGCTGGCTTACTACAAAGAATACGGCTGGCAGCGGCAACTGCACCTGTACGAAGTACCATTTTACTATATTGAGTACGGCATTGCGCAGTTGGGAGCCCTTGGCGTCTGGCGTAATTACCGGCGCGACCCAAAGGCCGGGCTGGCGGGTTATAAAGCCGCGCTCAGTCTGGGCTATAAAGCCCCCATCCGCGACATCTACGCAGCTGCCGGTGTGTCCTTCAACTTTTCGAGCGCGTATATCCAGGAGTTGATGGCCTTCGTGGAAGAGGAGATAAATGAGTTGAAGAGTTTTTAGCTTACCTTTGCATCATCAAAATTAGAAAACTATGAAACGCATAATCAACGTGGCTCTGCTGGCCGTAGCGGTCTTCTCGCTGGCTTCGTGCGACTATCAGAAATATAACACCATCCGCCAGGCCGACGTCCGCGTTCGTGACTATGATGTCAACTATCAGGCGGGTGACGAGAATGTATACGGTCGGGGCAAGGACTCGGCAGCCGTACAAAACGGCTATAAGTACACGCCAAACCCGGCTCTGGATGAGCGCACCCAGAAAATCAGGGAGAAACTTTTTGGGGCAGGCACCATTGGTGAGGGAGCCTGATCAGAGTTTATCAGCCATATAAAGCGATACCCCAACGGCTACCTGTTGGGGTATCGCTTTATAGGGCTGGTACGTTTGCTCAATAAGAAGTGTACCGGGTTGTGATTTTTCCGTTACTTTGTCGTTAAATAAAGGCTATCAATAGGATTTTTTGGGTAGTTCATCTTCTATAACGTTTTGACATAACCATGAATATTGCATTAGTTACGGGATCTGCGGGGCTGATTGGTAGCGAAGCCGTTGCCTTTTTTGCCGACAAATTCGACCTCGTTGTGGGTGTCGACAATAACATGCGGCAATACTTTTTCGGGGCCGATGGCTCGACTGAATGGAACCGTAACCGCCTGACCAACGCCTATAAGAACTACGAACACCGCGCTGCCGATATCCGCGAGGTTGCCCAGCTGGAAACCATTTTTCAGGAATACGGCACCGATATTAAACTGGTGCTGCATACTGCCGCCCAACCCTCGCATGACTGGGCCGCCCGCGAGCCGTTTACCGATTTCGGCGTCAATGCCGTGGGTACGGTCAACCTGCTCGAAATGACTCGTTTGCACTGCCCTGAAGCCGTATTTATCTTTACTTCGACCAATAAAGTGTATGGTGACAATCCTAACTTTTTGCCGCTGGTAGAAACCGAAACGCGCTTTGAAATTGATCAGAATCACCCGTACTTCCAGAATGGTATCGATGAGTTCATGAGTCTTGACCATACGAAGCATTCCATTTTTGGGGCCAGTAAAGTGGCTGCCGATATCATGGTGCAGGAATATGGCCGGTACTTTAGCATGAAAACCGCCGTGTTTCGGGGTGGCTGCCTAACGGGCCCAAATCACTCTGGTGCGCAGCTGCACGGGTTTCTGTCATACCTGATGAAGTGTGTCATTACCGGCAATCAGTACACCATTTTCGGCTACAAAGGCAAGCAGGTACGTGACAACATCCATAGCTGGGATTTGGTAAATATGTTCTGGCATTTCTACCAGAACCCGCGCCCCGGCGAGGTTTATAACGCGGGTGGTGGTCGCTACGCTAACTGCTCGATGCTCGAGGCTATCGCACTTTGCGAAGAAATTTCGGGTAATAAAATGAACTATCAGTATTCCGAAACCAACCGATCGGGCGATCATATCTGGTACATCTCGGACCTGAGTAAATTCAAGCAACACTATCCCGGCTGGGACTGGACCTTCGACCTGCGCGAAACTATGACGCAGATTCACGACAGTATGGTGGCCCGTTTGGGTATGCCTGCCTAATCTCTGAATGGGTGATGTATGGTGTATCATGTGTCTTGCATCTGCAATACATGATACACCATACATCACACACCTATACATGATAAGTTCTGCTCAGATTTTAGTGACGGGATGCGCGGGATTCATTGGCAGCCACTTGACCGAACAACTGCTCAACAGCGGTTATCAGGTACTGGGTGTCGATAACTTCGATCCGTTTTACGACCGTTCTGTCAAAGAACGGAACCTGGCAACCGCGCTAGCGCATCCCGATTTCACATTCGTTGAAGCCGATATCCGCGATACCACCTGGCTCGATGCGCTAAATGCCGATGTTGATGCTGTCATTCATATTGCGGCTAAGGCGGGTGTTCGTCCTTCCATTGAGCAACCTGCCGAGTACGTCAGCACCAATGTTACGGGCACGCACAACCTGCTGAATTGGATGCAGCGGAAGGGCATAAGCAAGCTCGTTTTTGCGTCGTCGTCGTCGGTTTATGGCAACAATGAAAAGATACCGTTCAGCGAGCACGATGCCGTTGAGCAGCCTATCTCACCCTATGCATTTACGAAGCGGGCGGGCGAGTTGCTGACCTATACCTATCACCACCTGTACGATATGAGCGTGGTAAACCTGCGCTTCTTCACGGTCTATGGCGAACGGCAGCGGCCCGATCTGGCTATTCATAAATTCGTGAGAATGATTGACCGCGACGAGCCGATTCCGATGTTCGGTCAGGGCGATACCTCGCGCGACTATACGTACGTGAGCGACACGGTTAATGGCATTATGGCCGCGTTGCGCTACGTAAACGAACACCCAGATGCCTACGAGATCATCAACCTCGGCAACCATAGCCCCGTAACGTTGCAGACACTGGTCGAAACGCTGTACCGGCTGATGGAGAAAACCCCCAATGTGCAACACCTACCCAAACAACCCGGCGACGTGGAGCGTACCTATGCCGATGTAAGCCGGGCCGCCCGGCTGTTAGGGTACACCCCCAACGTATCGCTCGATGAGGGGTTAGGCCGCTTTGTTGACTGGTACAAAGCCTTATCCAAATGAACCGTCGTTTGCTGCCCCCACCCTCATCCTGGCTACGCTGGATAGCTGTGGCCCTTCTGGTGAAGGGGGCGTTTTTTGGCTGGTTTCTTACCCAAACCTACATGCACGATTTGTCGGGGTTCTGGGGACAGAGCAACGGCGATATGATGACGTATATCCGACCTGCTGAGAGCCTGCTGAACCATCAGGGATTTAAGACCGACGACCGGATGCCGGGCTACCCGGTGGTGTATCTGGCTTTTCGATTTATACTTAGCCCGTCAATGGCCGCCAACGGTACTATTTTGTTGCAGCTTCTGCTGTCGGTAGTGTCGGTTTATGGGCTGGGGTTGTGTGCACGGTTGCTGTTCGGTACGGACCGGGCGTTTTACTGGGCGTATTTCGTCTATCTGTTCAGTACGTTTGTCAGCGTTTTTGATGCGTATTTCCTGACGGAGAGTTTTGCGGCTTCGGCGTCGATCTTTTTTCTGTATTGTTTTCTACGGGCCGACCAAAATCCGGATATTCCGGGAGTACGACGATGGGTATGGTTACTGGCTGCGGGCGTTTGGCTGGCGTGGTCGGTATTTTTGAAGCCGGCTCATTTGCCGCTGCTGGGTATTCCGGTGGCCATCGGGGCGGTACGATGGCTGCGGGGTCGGCTATCGTTCAGTAAGCTGATGCGGTACAGCGCCGTGTTTTTACTGCCGTTCCTACTGGCCGACGGAGCCTGGATGGTGCGGAACTACCGGGAGTACAAGCAGGTGATTCCGTTGCTAAAAGAACCCTGGTATGCCGCTGGCTTCTGGCCCACCAATTATTTTGACATGATGCCGTTTTTCCAGTCCTACGGCGAAGATTTTTCGTACTGGTTTCCCAATACCGGCGTCCGATGGTTTATGGGCTGGGGCAACGGCAACTTTCTGCAACCCCTGCGCTGGTACGAAGCAGAACAGCTTTCTGCCCCGCCCGATTACGTTTATACACCAATGTTTACCCGTGACTCCATGGTACAGACGCGGGCTTTGTATTATGAACTGGGAAACAACCACACGCTGGATTCGGTACAGTACCGGGCTATTGAGACGGAGGTAGGCGCGCGGCTTCGTCGCTACACGCAGTCCATTCGGCAGGAACACCCACTGGTATACTACGTGTGGGCACCACTGCGGTACTCCGCCAATTTCCTGAATGGCACCTGGGGTTATCATTTCTTAGACGATATCGTTGTAGCGCAATGGCCCCGGCTCCTGCTGCGGCTGTACCACTGGCTGCTGGTAATGGGTCCGGGACTGATCGGGCTGATACTGCTGCTGGTGCGGGGCTGGAAACGTGACGACCGGCTGCTTATCATGCCGCTGGCCATTGGTTACTGCATATTGGTATATGTGGTAGTTTTAAGACACCCCGAAACACGTTATCTTGCACCTTTTTACCCGTTTCTGATCCTCTGCGCCGTGGGCGTATGGCTCAGCATCACGGCTTATAAACAGCCACAACCAGCCGATATTCATGCCTTATCTGTCCGTAATCGTTCCGATTTATAATGAATCGAAGAGCATACCTATTCTGTTCGACGCGCTCGAAAAAGCCATCGGGCAGTATGACTATGAAATCATCGCCATCAATGATGGTTCCAGGGATGATTCGCTAAAGCAGCTCCGGGCGGTTTGCCAGCACAATCACCGCATCAAAGCAATTAATTTCAAGCGCAATTTCGGTCAGACAGCCGCCATCAACGCTGGTATTCAGCATGCATCGGGCGACGTATTGGTCCTGATTGACAGTGACCTGGAAAACGATCCGAACGACATCCCTAAATTAGTTGATAAGCTGAACGAAGGATACGACGTAGTAAGTGGCTGGCGGCAAAACCGCTGGAAGGGCGAGTTCCTGACCCGCAAGCTTCCGTCTATGACCGCCAACAAACTCATCAGTTCCATTTCGGGCGTACCGTTGCATGATTACGGCTGTACACTCAAAGCCTACCGGCGCGACGTGATCAAAGACGTGGTCCTATACGGACAGATGCACCGGTTCATTCCGGTCTATTGCGCCTGGCAGGGTGGTCTTGTAACCGAAATGCCGGTAAACTACCAGCCACGCCAGTTTGGCAAGAGCAATTACGGCATTTTCCGTACCTATAAAGTGGTACTCGATCTGGTGCTGATCAAGTTTCTGGAAAAATATATGCAGCGGCCCATTCACTTTTTTGGGGGGGCGGGTATTCTGGCGTTCATCGTAGCCTTTCTTTCGGCGATGCTGGCGGCTTATTTCAAATTGACCGGTCAGAAAGATCTGGTCGAAACGCCGTTGCCCACCATTGCGTCCATGTTTTTCATCGTGGGCATTCAGATGGTGCTGATGGGCGTCATGGCCGAAATTCTGATGCGGACGTATTATGAATCACAGAACAAGACGACTTATACCGTAAAAGAACTTATCAACTTCGACGGTCCGGGCGAGTTAGTCCACGTTGAATCCTGAAAAAAACTATGTGTGGAATAGCGGGATTTAGCGGACAGGGAACGGAAGATGATCTGTTGCGGATGATCCGGCAGCTCAAACACCGGGGGCCGGATTTTCAGGGCGGCTGGTGGCAGCAGAGGCCCCACGAAGCCGTTGGGCTGGGACACGCCCGGCTGAGCATCATCGACCTGAGTTCAGGAGCCAATCAGCCGTTTTTCACCGCCGACGAAAGCGTTGGGATTGTCTTTAACGGAGAGATTTACAACTACCTCACGCTAAAAGACGAACTGTTGAAGACGGGTCGGTACACCTTTCGGACTACGTCGGACACCGAAGTGCTGTTGTATCTCTACCAGGAATACGGCGAACAGCTGTTTGCAAAAATCAACGGGATGTTTGCTTTTGCCATCTATGATTTCCGCACCGGCAAAACCCTGCTGGCCCGCGACCGGATGGGCAAAAAGCCGCTGCACTACGGCGTAAAAGGCGATACGCTCGTGTACGGTTCGGAACCCAAAGCCCTGCTGCAACACCCGCTTATTGGCAAAACTATTAGCCCCGACGCACTCAACGCCTACCTCACGTTCGAGTACGTACCAACGCCGTACAGCATCTATCAGGATATTCAGAAACTTGAACCGGGCCATTATATGACGTTCGAGAATGGGCGCGTAACGGCTAAAGAACCGTTCTGGACCATTCAGTTCAATCACCAGCCCATTACGTTTGAGACGGCCCTGACCCGGTTTGACGAACTCCTGAGCGACGCAACTGCCATCCGGCTCATGGCCGATGTACCGCTGGGTGTGTTCCTGAGTGGCGGGCTGGACTCGTCGGCGGTGGCGTATTACGCGCAGCGCAACAGCACGAGCCGGATTCAGACGTTTTCTATCGGTTTTCAGGAAAAATCATACGACGAAGCCACATACGCCCGCTCTGTAGCGAAACACCTTGGCACTGAACACCACGAAAAAACGCTTACTGCCCAGGACTCACTCGATCTGCTTCCCGGTATTGCCGCCGAACTCGACGAACCCTTTGCCGATGCGTCCATCATTCCAACCTATCTGCTTTCCAAATTTACGCGGGGACAGGTGACGGTGGCCCTCGGTGGCGACGGCTCCGACGAGATGCTGGCGGGCTACCCTACATTTACGTCCGACTACCTGCGGGGTATCTATGGACGAATGCCCCGGCTGGTCAATTCGCTGGCTAACCGAGTGGCCAATCTGCTACCCGTTAGTGACGATAACATCAGTCTGGATTTTAAGGCCAAACAGTTTTTGAAGGGCTTTCAGGAGAAACCGGACTACACGCACACACTCTGGCTGGGTAGTTTTTCGCCCCGGCAAAAACGGCAGCTACTCAGCCCCGACGTCCTGGCTCAACTTACCGACAAGACTGGTCTTGGCCTGATTGATCGGTACGTAGCCGGGTTGCCAGCGGGCACCAGCGATTTCGATCAGACCACGTATATCTATTACCTGACGTATCTGCTGGACGATATTCTGGTGAAGGTAGACAGGGCCAGTATGTATAACTCGCTCGAAGTCCGCGCTCCGTTTCTGGATTACCGGGTAGTGGATTTTGCCAATAGTCTGCCCGAATCGTTTAAGCGGAAGGGGCTGACGGGCAAATACATTCTGAAAGAACTGATGCGTGGCAAGATTCCGAATGACATCATCGACCGGCCCAAAAAAGGCTTCGGCATTCCGCTCTCACAGTGGCTGCGGAACGAACTCCGGCCCCTTTGTGACGACCTGCTCTCCGAAGCATCGCTGAAGCAGCACGGTCTATTCAATGCCAGTTACGTAGAACAAATACGACAGGAACATTTTACCGGTAAGCAAAACCACCGCAAGCTGCTCTGGACGCTGATGGTGTTTCAGCAGTGGTACCGCCATTATGCGGGTTAGTAGTTCGCTCAGCTCAGACTGTAACGATTAATTTTTCGCTGACGGGTTGACGCCACAGTAATTTTCGGTCTAAAAGGACAGCGGTAATGTTCATCACTCCACCCTGCCGCTATTCCTGAAATATGGCTGTCCAAAGCATTGAAATGGCCCGCGCTGGCGATATTGTAGTCGAGAAAAAATACGGACTTTCGTACCGGGAGTTCGCCAGGCAGCACCTCTTCGCCAACTGTCCCGTCGTTCTGGGCGATGCTTGTGCCGACTGGCCCGCCAAAGACAAATTCACACCCGAATTTTTTAGAACGCACTACGGAGACCGGCAGGTTATAGTGGAGGGAAAACCGTACCGGCTGGGCGATTACATTGACCTGATGCTGGTAGCTACCGAAGATAATCCGGCCCCCTACCCCTGTAAACTCCAGATTGACCGCGACTATCCCGAACTGGTACCGGACGTACTACCCCGGCTACGCTACGCCCTGCCCGACCGCACTCACAGCCGATTACTGCCGGGCCGGTTGCTGAACAGTGCCGACACGCTCGAAATCTTCCTGGGCAGTCCGGGCGGGCAGTTCCCCTACGTGCACTACGACTACATGTGCCTGCACGCGTACATCACCCAGATTTACGGGCAAAAAGAGTTCACCGTTATCCCACCCAGTCAGACCCCATACGTGTACCCCAAACCGGGCGATGCCTGGGTATCGGAAGTAAACGATGTGCGACATCCTGATCTGGAGCGGTTTCCGCTGTTTGCGCAGGCTACGCCCGTTACGTTTGTGGTTGGGCCGGGCGAAACGCTGTTTATTCCGTGCGGCTGGTGGCACACCGCCCGTTCGCTCACGCCTACCATCTCGGTGGCCTTAGATGCGCTGAATGCCTCAAACTGGAAGCAGTACCGGCAGGAAGTCAGAACCATGATGGATCCCCGCAAAAAACTCAAAACGGTGGCTGCTCAAACCTATCTGGCCGCGCTGGGCGCTGTACTGGACGTAACGGAACGGGTTGGCCTCAGCCTCTGAGTTACCGCACCTTAATGAATTTCAGGTAGCAGGGTTGTTCGCAGCGGGGCAGCAGGGTTAGTGTATCGCGCCCAAACCGCACCCCCTGCCGGAACGATACCGTAGCCCGGTTGGTGGTCAGAAACAGACTCACACCCAACGAGGTAACGCCCGTAGTTTCGTCTTCCAGCGAGTCAACCCGAAACGCTTTGACCGGATAATAGTAGGTCATTTCAGAGCCCGACGCCGTGAGCAGCCCGTCGGTGCCGAAGGTGAGCGTTTGGGGCAGACCGACCGGATACCGTTTGGTGGTATAAAACGATGTATCGCGCCGGATAAAAATGGTGTCGATCCGGGTAATGACCGTATCTTTTCTGATGGTCTGCCCGGTGCTGGTGACGATGGTTACGGAATCGCGACGGGAGACGGGGGTCGTTGACAGTACCGAAAACGCCGAATCTTTCTGGAATCGCCGTTCTGCCAGTTGCCAGGTACCGGCAATTCGCGCATCGCCCGTGCCGGTGGGGTACGTGGGTGTGGGTTCCTTACAGGCAAGCAGGCTTAATTGTAAACAGATAAAGGCGATGAGTGCGATACAGTTTTTCACAAAGCAGCAACCGTTTATGATCTTAGTTTGGGAAATAACGAATAAAGCCGGGCAAAAGGGGTGCCAACCTCGCTGGTTACGATCTACCTTAACCCATTCAGAAATACGATACTTTCCGGTACCTGCTGCATAGCGCGCGACGATTCATCTTCGATGAAGTAGTGCTTTACACCTGATTTTTTAGCCTGTTTCATCACGTCGGCAATGCCTACGTCGCCCTGACCGAGGGTTACGTTGTTCTCTACATCGTCGTGGCCGGTCATGCTGTCGGGGGTGCCGGGTTTGCGGTCTTTGAGGTGCATAAGCGGGAAGCGTTTCGGGTATTTCTGCAACAGCGCCACGGGGCTGTATCCCGGCGATTTTACCCAATAGACATCCATCTCAAAATTGATCGATTTAGGGTCGAGGTTCTCGGCCAGGTAGTCCATGAACGTACCGTCTTTGTAGGTCTGGAACTCATAGCCGTGGGGATGGTAACAGAGCGAAACACCATTCTGGGCCAGCAAACTTCCGGCGGTATTCAGCACATCGACCGCGCGGTCGGCATCGTAAATGGTGAACATATCGCCACTGTGAGGAATCCAGAAGCAGACTACGTATTTGGCACCAAGCGCTTTGGCCTGCGCCAGTACTTTGGGCACGTTGCTGTCCAGATCCTCAAAACTCGCGCCGAGGCTGATGGCTTTCAGACTGTTTTTGTCGAGCAGCTTGCGCAGTTCGGGTGCGTCGAGATTCCCGATGCCCGCCACCTCAACCTCGCGGAAGCCCATCTGCCGCACTTTCGCCATCGTACCGGACATGTCTTCGGCGAACTGCTTCCGAAAGCTATACAGTTCAATCCCTACCGGCGCGGCTTTCTGGGCCACGGCGGTGCTGGCAAGGAGCAGGAGAAAAAGGATAATTCGATTCATGGAAAAGGATTGGTTTAGATTATGTAGGTCAGATCATATTGGCGCACCGACTCTTGTCTGACCTATTTACCCGTCTGTGTGATAAATGTACTCTCAAAAATCTTGTCGGCGTTTCCTGCTTCAAAGCCTTCGCGCCGGTGCTGACGACCAAGTTGATTCGCCGAAATCCGGGCAAATTCGGGCAGTACGCGTCGTTCGGCAAATTCGACGTAGGAGCCGGCAATGCGCAGGGTCTCGCCACCGGAAAATTCCGCGTCGATCATCTGCGCTACCGTCGATGCCTGCCGTAAACCACCGTCCGGGCTAACCTTGATAACACCCCCCGACGAGTTGAGCCGGAAGCCGCGATGCTCCAGAAATGCCACGAACTCGTCGATGGTATTATAGCCTGGCTTGAGGTTATGCACGCTAACAGTAAAGTGGTTGAGATAATAGCGGTTGTAGATGACCCAGGCCGCATATTCGCTTTCGGCCAGCAGTGTCTGGTAGTCGGCCACGGTGGGCGTTTGCCAGAGCGGGCGGTGCAGAAACGCATCCACAGCGTCGGCATCGTTCAGGTCTAAACTATCGACCGGGTCGCTTGTGACGGTATCGGTATATTTGCGGATGATATGCTGAACTTCGGGCGAGAGGTCATGTACGCGCAGTTCGCTGGCGAAGATGCGCGGCAGGTTCTCCTGACTGATAGGCGGACTATACCAGTACGCGGTGAGTTTTTTCCCGGCAAAGTCGTAGCGGTCGCGCTTTTCGTAGCCGTAGTGCATGAAAATCTTCTCGAACGAAGCCAGACCAAGATTGGGCACGCCCATGGTACGGAAGGCGATATGGTCGTTTTCTATGTCGTTGGGCGAGGTGATTATGCCCTCGTTCATCATCGTGTCAAACACCCGCTGTACGTCGGGAACGCGCTCGCTGTATCGGCGCATCAGGCCGCTGAGGACGGTTGTCAGGGTTGTATTCATGGTTCTTCAGTTATTGCCACCGGGTTTGAGCCAGTAATACCTCGCGCCCGGTTTCGGTCTGTCTAATCCGGTGCAGATTGGTATCGGATTGTACAGGTGCCGACTGAATCAGGAGCTGGTCACGCCAGTGGCTTTCAGTACGGTAAAGTACATCAAGTTCGGTTAATTTCCGCGTTTGAAGCACGGTTTTGTCGGTTGCCTCGAGTAGCCACTGAATATACGCCACGTTGTTGACATGCTGATTCTGGTCGATGCTGAACCAGTTTACGGTAACAGATACGTCCTGCTGGTTCGGCATTGGCCATGTTGCCGTCAGAAAATCGGGTTTGAGTGCCAGTTTCGGCTGAGGTATAATGCCCGTCGGTACGTTCAGTTCGCGAATGAAGCCTGGTAGCGGGGCCATTGCGCGTTTGGCCAGGTCAAACACGAGCCACGTACTGGTAGCCTCGGCCAGCAGCGTATCGTCGTCGGCCAGAATGCGAAAATCCCGATAAATGAAGTACTTCTCTACAAACGTCGGGTACGTCACCACCCGAACCGACTCGCCGTAGCGCGGGTAGTGGTGCATCTGCAACCGGAACCGCATGAGCATCCAGCCTAAATTTTTCTGAACCAGGTCATCAATGCCGATGCCGTAGTCGATGGCGTTTCGATTAGCCGATTCCTGCATCCAGTTCATCAGCGTTGGTACGCTGAGCTGCCCGCTGGCGTCGCACTCGTACCCGCGAACAGCGTAGGTATCTGTTTGTATAAAAGACATACAGCAAAGGTAGCCCGGACCTCCCGGTCCGGTGGCTGTCAGGCTAACTATGTGGCCAGCTTTTTAGCCTAACGACTACCGGACCGGGAGGCCCGGACTATAATTTTGTCCACTTACCTGGCCACGGGCGCTACAAGTTCGGCGGTATTGCTGATGAAGGCGAGGTGTTTGCTGTCTGGCGACCACGACGGGGTATTTATGGTGCCCTGCCCCCCGTACAGATACGCGATTACTTTGGGCTGTCCTTTTCCGGAAACGGGCATCATCCGCAGATAGACGTGCTTGTAAAACGGGTGATCATCGGCTTTGACTTCTTCTTTCAGGAAAGACAGGAACACAATCCATTTGCCATCGGGCGAGATGTGCGGAAACCAGTCGTGAAACTCGCCGGTCGTAATGGCTTCCTGTTCCGTACCGTCGGACTTCATCCGATAGACGAGCATGGTACCGGTGCGGGCCGAATTAAAATAGACGTGTTTGCCATCGGGCGAGTATTCGGGGCCGTCGTCCAGTCCTTTCGCGTCCGTCAAACGCTCTTCGGGACCACCGGCGGCTGGTACGCGGTAGATGTTGTAATCGCCGTCGCGCTGTCCGGTAAAGACGAGGTATTTTTTGTCTGGCGACCAGCCGTGCAGGTACGACGGGCCGCGTGGCGTCACCTGCCGGGGGGTACCGCCCGTAACGGGAACCGTGTAAATGATGGACCCGCCCAGTTCTTTCTGATCGTTGCTCAGGCCAAGCATCGTGCCATCGAACGACAGGACGTGGTCATTGTTATTTTTGTTGACTTCGCCCGTGTTCAGCACCGACTCCTGACGTTTGGCCAGGTCGAACCGGTAAATCTGCCCACTGCCATTATAGAGCAGGGTTTTGCCGTTGGGCGTCCAGTTGGGAGCCTGGATGGAGCCGGGTGCGGTGTGGATAATCTCGCGATTGCCGGTTGTGACGTCCAGAATTTCCAGTTGGCTGGCCAGGTACGTCCGGTAGGGCGTCAGCGTTGCGGGGGCCGGTACGCTGATACGTACATCGCGGAAAACGCCCTGCTCCAGTACGTCTTTATTGTGCGAACCAACAAACAGACCCACATAGACCTCATCGCCCAGCGAAATATCCGTTACCTGTTCAGTTATAAATGGTTCGCCAAACCGGGCTACGCGCATGGTGTACGTACTGCCTTTCCGCTCCAGCTGAATAACATCTGCCCCCGATACGGTTGAGCGGACTTCTTCGGTCATACTGCCTTTAGCGCGTCGAAACTGAAGCCCCGTCAGTCCGTCGCCATGTACTACGGCGTTAATGTGGGCTGCGTTGCTATCGAGCGTACTGCGCACCATCCAGCCAACTTTGCGGTGGGGGTCGGTGCCCTTTCCTACTAAACTGGCCCTCGTGTACAGAATAAAGTCGCCGGTCATACGCTTCCAGGCAAACTGAAACTCATCATGATCAAACCAGACGTTATAGCCCGCACCGGTGAGCGCGTAAGTTTGTGTTTTGGCATCGTAGCGGGCCGAACCTGGCTTTTTCACGTTTCCTACGTCGCCATGACCGTCGAAGATACCCAGTTTTTGGGCGGTCAGGGGAGTGAGGGTTGCCAGGGTTAAGAGCGTTAGCAGCGTAAGTCGAAGGTGTTTTTTTCTGTCCATGAACGGGAAATGATAAAGCGGACGTTTCCTACTCTAAAATGGGCAGCCGTGCTCCACTGGGGATACGGTTGCCCGTTTTAGAGCGAGCGTGATGCAGTCCCGCTCCTGGGTGCTCAGACCGTTTTCTGTGACCCTTTAATCAGGCCCGCTATGAATAGAATGATGACGGCTCCGGCAAATGCCGTTAGAATTTGACCGATAAGGGAGGTATCACCCCCGAAAATCAGCCGACCCACAAAACCACCCGCAATACCGAGCAGAATCTGTACAATCAGCGAAAACGAAAATCGCTTAAACACCAGATCGGCGAGCCAGCCAGCTACCGCACCTACCAGAATAGAAACCAGGAAACCCATACAAACAAGAAGTTAAGCGTGTGAACGATACATGCCCACCGTTTACGATGGCGATAAAACTAACGCAACACCCGTTACTTTGTTCAGCCGTTCCAGCCAATGACCGCCAGCATCCGGCCCGTTTGTCCGCCTTCCTTTCTGTACGAGAAGTAATCAGCGTTGTGTACTACCGTCGAGAAAGCTGACACGCTGATCTGCGAAACCGGAATACCGAAGTCAAGCAATTGCTGTTGATTAGCTGCTTTGAGATTCACAAATGACCGCTGCGTATTCGTGTCGAAACGCACAAATGATGTCGAAAACTGCGCGGCAACCGCCGGCCCGACTTCAAACGAGCAGTCGTCGATGCAGGTACCCGCATGGGCGTAACAGTTGGCGGGCTGGCTGCCAAACTGCTCCTGCATCCGGGCGAGGGTTTTGGTTACGATGCCACCCACCGTGCCGCGCCAGCCCGCGTGAACGGCCGCTACGGCGTGCGACTGACTATCATATATCAGCACCGGCACACAGTCGGCCACGGTGACGCCCACCAGCAAACCCGCCTGATTCGTAATTGGGGCGTCATATCCCTCATAGTAACCCGGCAATGTAGCGTTCAGAATTTCGGTGCCGTGTACCTGAAGTGAGGATGCCAGTTGGTTTGCGTCGATACCGAGAGAAGCAAGCCAACGCCGACGGTTCTCGGCAACGTTCTCAGGATCG
>JACMPG010000355.1 GCA_014377625.1 Spirosoma sp. | reverse complement strand
TTATACCCTTCCTGGAGGGTAATGATTTCGGGGGCTTCTAAGCGGACGTAGCGTTTAGGCTTCATGGCGCGAAGATACTACCCATTCGTATTTCTATATAATTATGTCCAAGTACTTATTACGGTTTTTTCAGCCATTCAGTTTTAGATTGCCGCTGCGGGTGTAGCTAATTTCTTCTTCGGCCAGCATCCGTTTCAGCGTTTCGGCCAGCGCGTCGGTATCGGACTGATTGAAATAGTGGGCGAGTTGCTTGGGCGAGATGCCCGGCCCGTTGGCCATTGCTACGTACTCGCGCACCTGTTCGCGCACTGCCGGTGAGATCCCTTCGCTCTGCTTGCGTTTCTTTACGCAGTTGTCACAGATGCCGCAGTCGTGGTCGGTAGTGCCGGTTAGTTTTTCGCCGAAATAAGCCTGTAACAGGCGAGTGCGGCACTGCGTGGGGTGTTGGGCGTAGGTGATGGAGGCCTGTACTTTGCGCAGGGCCAGTTCCTTACGCCGGTTCAGCTCCTGAACGTTTACGGGCAGTTCGGGCGCGTTGTGGCGGGGCGTCAGGAAGGTGAGTTGGGGCTTGTCTTTCTGCTTCTCGTAAATAACCACATTGCGTTGTTGCAATTGTGTGAGTAACGCGTCAATATCGCGCTGGTCAATCATGTACGCCCTCGCCAGCGACGACTCCGAAATGGTCAGAAAATCGGTGAACAACTCGCCCCCGTACATCCGTAGCAGGAGTTTGATAAATGGGTCGAGTTTGGGGTTCAGCACCTGAAACTCGTATAACTGCCGGTTATCAAGCAGAATCGTGAGCCGCGAGGGGTGATAATAATTCTCGTTCAACTGCACGAACCCCTCCAGTTGCAGTTGTTTGAGTGCGTAATGCGTTTCCTGCGGGGGTAGACTAAACGTACTGGCGAAACCGGCGAGGTCGAAATCGTAGCTGGCAAACTGCCCGCTCCCCACCGGCACCGCCGTATAATTGGCCAGGGCCTGATACACCCGGCGCAGCATCTCGACCGGCTGATATAGTTGTTCGGTACGGAAGCGCAGATTCTCCAGATCGCCGTTGGTGTAGAGCATCAGGGCGTAGGCCTTCTGCCCATCGCGGCCGGCCCGGCCCGCTTCCTGGTAATACGCTTCGAGCGAATCCGGCACGTCCAGATGCACTACCAGACGCACGTCGGGTTTGTCGATGCCCATCCCAAAGGCATTGGTCGAGACCATGACCCGTGTGCGGTTTTGAATCCAGGCGTCCTGCTTTTCGTCGCGTTGCTGTGTGGTCAGGCCCGCGTGGTAAAAATCGGCGGTGATGTTCTGGCGTTGCAGCAACTGCGCCACCTGCTGCGTTTGCCGTCGGCTGCGTACGTAGACAATGGCCGTTCCCGGCACCCGCTCCAGTACCCGCAACAGCCGCTCTTCTTTGTTTTCTTCCAGAAAAACCGAATACGACAGGTTAGCCCGTGCAAACGTTTGCCGGAAAATTTCGGGTTGGCGCAGGGCGAGTTTATCCAGAATGTCCTTTTCCACGTCGGGCGTGGCCGATGCGGTCAGGGCAATAATGGGTGTATCGGGAATCAGCGCGCGGAACTCGGCAATTTGCAGGTACGGTGGCCGGAAGTCGTATCCCCAGGCCGAAATGCAGTGCGCTTCATCGACGGCCAACAAACAGACGGTCATCTGCTTGGTACGCTCAATCATGATTTCGGTGCGGAGCCGCTCGGGCGAGACGTACAGAAATTTGGTGTTGCCGTAGATGCAGTTATCGAGCGTGGTGTCGATTTCGCGGGCGTTCATGCCCGAGTAGATGGCTGCTGCCGGAATACCGCGTTTTTTAAGTTGCTGCACCTGGTCTTTCATCAGGGCAATGAGGGGCGTGACCACAATGCAAACGCCTTTCATGCAGAGCGTGGGTACCTGAAAGCAGATGGATTTGCCGCCCCCCGTTGGCATCAGCACGAGGGTATCCTGCCGGGCCAGTACGGCATCGACAATCTCGGCCTGTAAGGGGCGGAAGGTATCGTAACCCCAAAACTGCTGAAGTATCTGGCGGGTAGTCATTGAAGAAGCAAATTTACGACCCGAACGACACAAAACGGCCCGAAATGGGTTATCTATTCAGGATAATAACCCCAAAAGCATGATTCAGAAAGTCATAAAAACCGACGAAGAATGGCGGCAGCAACTCACGCCCGAACAATACCAGGTTACGCGGCTCAAAGGAACTGAACGCCCCTTCACGGGCGAATACTGCGAAGCTCATGACCCCGGCATCTACGCCTGCGTATGCTGCGGCACTGAACTCTTCGAGTCCACGAATAAATTCGAGTCGGGTACGGGCTGGCCAAGCTTCACCGAACCCATTGACGCAGAGCGAGTCAAGCTCGAAACCGATACTACGTACGGCATGAAGCGCGTAGAGGTCCTGTGCAACATCTGCGACGCCCACCTCGGTCACGTCTTTGATGACGGTCCCGCCCCAACCGGCCAGCGTTATTGCCTGAACTCGGTGGCCCTTGTTCTAAAGCATGCCACTGATATGGTGTGATTTGTGGTAATCGGATGACTTTTGGAGTCATCCGATTACTATGGGAGGTGTCACAAACAAAGCGGGGCTATTATCTTACAGCTGGTTTTCTGTTATCGGCACAAATCAGTATGAGGTATAGACGTTCGATTGCCCTGTTTTGGATTTTTTCTGTGGTTTTTTTCGGTTTATACAGGACCATGTCTGCCCAGCAGCCTGTTCTGATTCACCCCGCCGGAGCAGCCCATACCTGCTACTTGTCGAACGAGCCGGGCAATACCCACGTACCGGCTCCCGACGCTTTTTTGCGTAGTAAACGCATCCAAAACGGGCGACTGTCTGCCACCACCGCGCAGTTTGTGGTTGATTATAAGGGCTTTACGACCGAAGCCCGGCAGGCATTTCAGTACGCCGTTGATATCTGGGCCACACAAATTTCGTCGCCCGTGCCGATCAGGATTCAGGCTAACTGGGTCAGTCAGGAGCCGGGTGCGCTGGGGTCGGCCTACCCCGCCACGTACCGCGCCGGTACCGACGGTGTTCAGAAAGGCTTCGGCTATTATCCCATTGCGCTGGCCGAAAAAATAGCCCGCCGGTCCATCAATCCCGACAATGAACCCGATATTATTGCCAATATCAACCAAAATAATGACTGGTACTTTGGCACCGATGGTAAGCCACTACGCTACCAGTATGACCTCGTTACGGCAGTGCTGCACGAACTGGCGCACGGGCTGGGCGTTATTGGCTTCTTTGACGTGAAAAACGGGCTGGGACAGTATACGGTGGCACTACCATCTGTTTATGACCATTTTGTTGCCAAAGGCGCGGGCGCTGTGTTGCCGTGGCGGGCCGTAGCGTCACTAACAACGCTGCCCGACAACTCGGCTGTGCTGGGTACGTACCTGACCAGCAGCAACCTGTATTTCGACGCGCCAAAAACCCGCCGTCGGTACGGTATTCAACGACCGTTTATAGCGGCACCCAATACCTTTAACCGGGCCGAAAGTCTGTACCATCTGGACCAGGGTTTTTACGAAACCCATACCGATAACCGACTGATGCTACCCCGCCAGAAAGAAGGCGACGCCATTCACTCGCCCGGCCCTATTTTGCTCAGTATGCTGGATGATCTTGAATGGCAGACTACCTCGGTGTTGCACGAGCCGCTGGTCAGCAGCGAACGCGCTACCGATGTGATATTCACTATTCGGGTGGTGAGCGATACGTCCCGCTCAGCGGCCGCACCCCGGCTCTTTTACCGAAAAACCCGCCCTACGCCAACCGATACCGCCGTAACGAGTGTGCCGTTAACGCTGGTGGGTAGTCTGAACGAATATCGCTACACGTTGCCAGCCGCGCAGGCACAGGGCGAGGTCTGGTATTATCTGTCGGCGCAGGATGCCGCCGGGCGGGCGTTTACGAGTCCGGGCAAAACACCGTCTAACGCACAGCTTTTTTACCGGGTACTGTCGGGACCTGATAACGTGACGCCCATTATTCGCCACAACCCTACCCGAACGTTGCTACTGAACCCGGCCCGGCCCGATAGCCTGCCTATTCTGGCTACTATTACCGACGACCGACCCACTGGTATCAGCAGCGCGGTGATCGAGTATCAGATTAATGGCGTGGCGCAACCCGCTTTACCGCTCAACGTTGCCCCGGCAAGTATCGACGGCGTCCGCTACGACAGTCTGTACCGCAACACCATCCTGATTCCGGCCAATTCACTTAAATCTAATGACCGCATTACGTACCGGATTGTGGCGCGGGATGCGTCGCAGAATCGTAATCAGGCGGTTAATCCGGTTTCGGGCAGCTACGAAATCCGGGTAGTTGCGCCACAAACGGCGCGGGACCGGTACATCAACGATTTTAATAATGCCGGTACATCGGCCAGTGATTTCGCTCTGTCGGGATTTGCCGTTACGCAGCCGCCCGAATTTGGCGACGCGGCCCTGCATTCGGCACATCCGTACCAGAACGGCAGCGATTTCCGGCGACAGAGCAGTACCGATGCTACGCTCCTGGTACCCATTCGTATAGCAACCAACCCCGACAGTGCCGTTATCCGGTTTGATGAAGTCGCGCTTGTCCAGCCGGGGCAATTGGGCAGTCGGTTCGGGCAGCCGGGTTTTACCGATTACGCGGTGGTCGAAGGCTCAAACGATAACGGCCTTACCTGGCGATCGCTGGCCGACGGCTACAACGCCCTTAGCCAATCCGACTGGCTGGTGCAGTACAACCGAAATCTGTTCGACGGTACGCTGCCCGGCGAGCGCAACTCGACCAGTGCCGGACTGCCCGCGCTGTTCAAACGACGGACCATTCCGTTGCTCGGTACGAGTGGATTCAAGCCCGGCGAAGCGGTGCTGATTCGATTTCGGCTGTTTGCCGACGCGGTCAGTACGGGCTGGGGCTGGACCATCGACAACCTCCGCATTCAGGCCCCGGCCCTGCCGTTGGTTCTGGCTACCGAACCCACCATCGCGACCCATTTTATGGTGTTTCCAAATCCGGTCAGTACGGGTTTACTGCGCGTGGAAGCTGATTTGATAACGCCCACACAAACGGCAGAGATATCGGTTCTAAGTTTGACAGGTCAGGTTATTCGGCACCAACGGATGTGGGTTGGTGGTACGTCGGTCAGGCAACAACTTGATTTGAGTACTTTGGC
Source organism: Spirosoma sp. (assembly GCA_014377625.1). Lineage (GTDB taxonomy): Bacteria > Bacteroidota > Bacteroidia > Cytophagales > Spirosomataceae > Spirosoma. Next base: position 793 of record JACMPG010000355.1, on the reverse strand, counting down.
AACGGGCGTCTACGTGATTCGACTAATGGCTGATGCAATAATTCTGACGCAGCGAATTAGTATTGTACGATGAAACAACTCCTGCCCTTCCTCGCGCTCATCCTGTTACTTACCAACTGCTCACCCGCCCGGCGTATTGTGAGTGACCTGCGCACCGCACCGGCCTACGCCAGTCAGCAAACGGGCGTGTCGCTGTTCGACCCCGAAACGGGTAAATACCTTATCCAGCACAACGCCGACCGCCCGTTTGTGCCCGCGTCTAACACTAAGCTATTCAGCTTCTACGCCGGTCTGCTGACCCTCCCCGACTCGCTGCCTGCTCTGCGCTACGTGACCCAAAACGATTCGCTGATTTTCTGGGGTACGGGCAACCCGTTGCTGCTGCATCCCGACCTGCCCGATACAACGGCTCTTGCTTTCCTGCGCAACCGCCCCGAAACCCTGTTTTTCTCCCCTGCAAATTACGCCGGACCGCGTTTCGGAGCCGGTTGGTCGTGGGATGATTACAGCGATGACTACTCCCCCGAACTAAGTCCACTACCGATTTACGGGAATATCGTGCGCTTTAAGAAAGGCCAGGTTAGTCCGCGCCGGTTCGCTGACAGCGTAACGATAAGTCAAGCCATCAAAGGGATTCGTCGGAATGAGTTCCGCAATCAGTTCACCGCACCGGCTAAACCCGATGCCGACGGGCAGGACGTACCGTTTCGATGGTCGGCAGAAGTGGTGGCGCAGTTGCTGACCGATACCCTGCACCGGCCCGTTGGCGTGGTTCAACTCCCAATGCCACCCA
>JACMPG010000354.1 GCA_014377625.1 Spirosoma sp. | reverse complement strand
CGTAGTTTGCGCCGGATATATTCCTGCGGGTGGCGATGCATCTGCTGCTGCCAGTGGATTAAATCCAAGCCTCGTTTCTCAAAAGCTGGTCGTAGGGAGTTCATGGTCAAAGTTAATACCTTTCACCCTAAAGGGAATAATATATCCCACTACCATCACGGTGGGTTTTGACAAAAACGACCCGTTAAACATAGATTCGCTAACCAGAAAGTAGTTGCCTTGATTCAGTAAAATACTGATGTCTCCTGAGTTGTAGTTAGCCACCAAAATGTCGATCTTCCCATCGTTGTCGATATCGCCCAGACAGACAGCGGTGGGCAGGTAGCCCACATCATATTTCACGGGCGGATAGAACAGACCACCAATACCGATACCCGTGTACAGGACAGCTACTTTGTTCTCACCATTGAGTGAAACGACTACATCCGGCCTGCCATCGCCATTCAGGTCGCGGATAGCCATTGACTTGGGCTTCTTGCCAACAGGATAGTTGAACACCCCACCAACCCCACCCAGGCCATTGCCATACCGGACAGATACGGTGCCGTCTATGAAATCGGAGGTGGCCAGATCCGGATTGCTGTCGCCATTGAAATCGCCAATAACGATAGCCTCCGGGTCTGGACCGCCCGTTTTGAACTGCGTAGCCAGCTTGAAGCTTCCGTTACCCTTGTTAAGCAGGATAGACACGCTGCCGCCCACAACGTCGGTGTTAGTAACGACTATATCCGTATAGCCATCTTTATTAAAATCACTCACGGCGATGGCTGTGGGAGAGATGCCTGCCGGATACGTGACGGCAGGATAGAAATCGCCGTTGCCCTTATTGAGCAGTACCGAGATCGTGTGGTTGCCTTTATTGGCAACGACCAGGTCGGGCTTAAAATCATTGTTGAAAAACCCTACCGCCAGCGCTGTAGGGTTGTAGCCAACCGCATGGCTACTTTTCTTATCCAGGATATTGAACGAAGTACCCTTGATAACCGCAAAATTGTAAGCCCCATCGCCCATCACGACACTTACCGCATTGGCGTTGTAATGTGCAGCAGCTATGTCGGTTTTCCCATCGCCGTTAAAATCGCCCAAAGCCATTGAGCTGACTGTGTATCCCAGCGCATCGTCTATGAAGAGCGACCGATTATCAAAGCATTGCGCCCCGCTCTGACTCGCGCAGCCAACAAGTAGTCCCGTATAAAGTAGTTGTCGTAGCCAGCCAGGCTTATCGGGCTGAGCGGAATCACCGCGCCGTTGATACCTCAACCACTGACTGCCGAAAATGGCCGCGAGCAGCCCCAGTATCCCGCCAATGGGTTTATGGTCGTGCCAGAACCAGACGATGCCGCTCTGGCTAAACTGGATGGCGACGGCCAGCAATCCGCACAGGATGGTGGCCGACATGAAGAGGTTTCGCCTGCGCACAACGCTATGCTTTATTGAGTGGCACAAACGCAGGCTGGGCAAGAATGAGCCTGTTAAGGAGTGTAAGGCACGTAAGATGTACTTTTTCATGATTGATGGTTAAAAAAAGGAAGGAAATTGATGCAGGAACGAAGGGGTTAGCTTTTAGCAGTTCAGGCGGCTATCCAGACTGGTATTTGTAGCCATCGAGGATAGGTAAGTGATGATGCAAACGTACCGCGAAGTCGCCCGGCAGACCAGCCCCAACGTATAACGGGTAGCTTTCATCGAATAACTAACAGACCTGAGCCGAATTCAGGTTGACGAGAAGGTGACGAGTGCGTACAAATACGCCCCTATTGCGTGTGATGGCGTATTTATACGCGCTCTTACGCAGAAGACATTCACGTCATCTGCGCATTATGGACCAGAATTCGTGGATTGTGGGCGTAAAGGCGCCGGGTATTGATTATCGTTTGATGGCGGCTGACCAGCCCCTCAACTTTGCATCGTTAATCAAATCTATCACAACCAAAACACCCTATCAATGAATACTTTAGTTAGAAAGACTACCGCAGTCGTTGGGTTGATGCTATCCATCAGCTTCGTTTCCTGTCAGGATAACAGGCTACTTTCGCCCGAACCAGTGCGAACCGCGTCAGCCAGAGAGGCAGCCATTAATCCGGGCGTACCTCAGAAGTACACCCTCACGAAACACGGGCAGGCTACCCTGGCCTATTATGGCGATGGCCGACTGCAAAAGGTAACGTACGGCCCCGGCCCTAATCAGTATAGTTACATCTATTACTCGTACGGCCCGCAGTGGATTAAAGCAACGTACTATGCGGGCAGCACCGTAGTGCATGAAGCGCTGTATACCGTCGATGCGAATGGCCGTTGTGTTGAATCCAAAGAAACGGAATACGTCTTTTACAGTTTCGGCAAGGTAGAATACGCAACGAGCTATTTATACCACTACAACGCCCTGGGCCAGCTGAAAAGCCGCACGAACAAAGGCCAATCATCCGAGCATACCGACTACGTATTCAATGCGGCAGGTGATTTGAGCAAAGCAACATTAACTAAATTATACGGCCAGGGCAGTGATGAGGTTACCTTCATCTATGACCAGCCAGTGGGCGATCCAATCCTGGCCGACCGCTATCCACTCAATTCGACCCTGGCCGACTTTCCCGACCCGTATCTGAAACTATTCGGCAAACCCAGCAAACACTTAGTCAAGATGGCAACACTGAAAAAGATGCCCGAAAATCAGGTGCAGTTTGCCTATTACTATTCGTACCTGCTCAACCCCGATGGCTACGTAACGGAAGCAAAAGAGTTCAACGTAGCGAATGCCGCCCTGATTTCTACGAAGCCCTACGAGTATTTGGTTACCGGCATCGGGTTCCATCCATAGCTGTTGACCGCCTGTTGAATGACGAAAAGTGCCTGACTGTTGAGTCAGGCACTTTTTATATGAGCCTCGTGGGGAGTGGGATTACTACGGTGGTGCCGGTTGGTTGATGCATGGCATCTACCGTGTCGATGACCGTGATTTGGGCCATTTTGCCGTCGCGCTGGCTGATCAGGTTCAGCCGCTCCTGCGTTACCTGAAGCCCCATGCTCTTGTGCGACGAACTGGTTTTGCTCTTCAGTTCAGCCGCTTTTTTTCGCCCTACGCCGTCGTCTTCTACCCGGCATTCCAGCCCCTCGCCAACGGGCGTTATGCGGATAGCAATTTGCCCCCGGCCCTTTTTGTGCGCCATACCGTGAAGAATCGAATTTTCGACATACGGCTGGATAATCATGGGCGGAATCGACACGCTTTCCTGGCCAATGGCGGGGTCGATGTTAATAGAAAAGTCGAATGCGTTGTTGAATCGAAGTTGTTCCAGTTCCAGATACAGGCGGAGTTGATCGAGTTCGCTGGTGAGCGTCACCCATTCCAGCCGGGAGTTTTCGAGGATGAGCCGCATGAGCCGGGAGAATTTTACCAGATACCGATCTGCATTGTCGCTGTCATGCTGGAGTATGAATAATCGGATGGCATTCAATGAGTTATACAGGAAATGTGGATTCATCTGCGAACGGAGTGCTTTCATCTCTGACGCGGCAATTCGCTCGCGGAGATCACTCTTTTCGTGCTGTTCCTGCACAAATCGATTTTCACGCCAGCGGGTCCCCAGCACCGTGACGGTAACGAACAGAGCCAGCACCCCGAAGCGAAACCACCACCGTTGCCAGAAAGGGGGCGTAATCTGGATCGACAACCGATAGCCCTGCCGATTCCAGACGCCGTCGTTGTTCGACCCGATCACGTGGAGACTGTAGTCGCCGGGCGGCACGTTGGTGTAGCTGGCAAAGGAGCGGTTGCCAACCTTGTTCCAGCGGTCCTCGAACCCGTCCAGCCGGTACGCAAACTGGTTTCCTGCCGGATTGTCGAAACTCAGCGCGGCCATATCGAAGGCAAAGCTGTTCTGAACGTGTCGCAACACAACAGGAAGCGGATGCTCGACCGGACTGCGCAGGAACTCCTGCCCATTGACCCGAAATGAGGTCAGAAAAATGGGCGGTACTAACCCGTTCATCCGCATGGCCCGGGGCTGAACCGACACCACTCCCCGCGAATTGCCTACGTAAACGCGTCCGGTGGTATCACGCGTAATGGCATCGGACCCAAATTCGGCGGGGGGCAATCCGTCGTTATCATCGAAGGCCGTTATCCGCAACAGGCGGGTGTTTACACAGGCCAATCCCTGACTGGTGCTTACCCACAGCGTATCGCCCATGGTCAGCACCGACGAGATGTCATTGCTGGGCAGGCCGTGTTGGGTAGTGAACGTTCGGAAGCGGCCGCTCCGCTCATCCAGGCGGGCCAATCCGTTGTCGGTAGCCATCCAGATGTACCCGGCAGCGTCCTCGGCAAAGCCCGTAACGCCTTCGTCGGGTAGGCTGTTGGGGTCGTTTTCATTATGAACATACTGCGTCAGTACCTGTAAACCAGGGCTAATTTTATAGACGGGGCCAAAACCACCTATCCATACATTGTTGTGGCGGTCGAGATACAGAAGATTGTAACTCGTGCCGGGGAGTTTGCGGATGCGCTCATCGGTAAACCGATTATCAAATGTGTTGGTGCGCGGATCGTAAATCGTCAGTTTATCGCTGGTACCTATAAAAATACGACCATCCCGGCCCTCGATGATGGAAAATACCTGATCGCCCGCCACAAAATCGCGTCGGGCACGGTGAGTCTTGTCGGGTGAAATAAGGCAGGGAATCTGCAAAAACCGATCATTGACCGGGTCGAAGCGGGTTAGTCCACCCCCGCCCGCCCACACTACTCCCCGGTGGTCGGCCAGTACGGTGTACAGAAAATCAGTACTTAAGCTATTGAGATCTTTCGGATTATGACGGTACTGACTGACCGTCTGCGTTTTGGGATCAATCCGAAGCAGGCCTTCGTGGGTAGCTACCCAAAGTTCGTTTTTTTTGCCGACCGACAATTTCAGGGCCGCTAAACCCAATGACGAAGCAGGTCGGTAGCCAACCTCATCGAACACCAGGTGAAACTTTTCGATTGTCGGGTTAGTCCAGTTTATGCCCACGTCGTCGGTAACAATCCAGACGATCCCGTTTCGGTCTTCAAATAAACCCTTTACGCAGTTGCAGCCCAAACTGCGCGGATTCGTCTCCTCACTCAAATAGGCGGTGAAGGTGTTGGTCGGGGAGTTGTACTGATACAGCCCACCACTACCCAAACCCACCCACAAGGTTCCGGCTGCGGTATAGAGCAGCGAAGCCACGGCCTGATTACCGGCCAACAGCGGCAACTGCCGAAACGCGCCGGTAGCTTCGTCGAGCCGGGCCACAAACCCATTGTTGGTACCTATCACCAGTTCACCCGTATGCGGATTTCGGGCCAGAGCCGCCACGTAGTTGCCGGGTAGCGCGTTTGGGGCAGATTTCTGGTGCCGAAAAATCCGAACCCGATTGGTACGCCAGGTATAGGCATACAGCCCGCCCTGCGTACCAATCCAGAGAGTGGGGCCATCGGGCAGCAGCGCACGAACCGTGTTGGCATCGGCCCGGTAGGCAGAATCAGCCGGAATGCGCAGGTGCCGGGCCCGACCTGAAACGGGGTCGAAACGAATCAGACCATCTTTGGTACCACACCATATAATACCGTCAGGCGTTTCGGCCAGTTTACTGATGATGTTGCCATTGGCCCCGAATCGCTCAAACGAATACCGCCGAAATAACTGCGTGGCCGGGTTATACCGGTTGAGACCCCGCTGGGTACCTACCCAAAGTGTACCGTTCCTGGCGGTCATCACGGACCGCACCACCCGGTGCGACAGCGATTGTGGGTTGCCCGCCTGACGGGTGAAATTGCGGCAGTTCCGCCCGTCGAACCGGGTCAGTCCTTTCACGGTTCCGATCCACATAAAACCGGACTTATCCTGTGTAATGGACGTAGCAAAGTTGTCGGCCAGCCCTTCCCGCAGGGTAAGGTGCTGAAACCAGCGGGTTGGCGGGGACGTCTGATTGGCCGTAACAGGGGGTGGGGGCGCAACCGACTGGGCCAAAAGCATCCCTGGCCCGCTATTCAGCAGCCTGTTTAGCAGCAGGTAAAAGAAAAAAAGTCTCGCGTTCAAATCAGGACGCACCGGGCGTTACGGTGCTGTTAACGAGGAGGATAGATTAGGCAATGACTGGTCAATGATAGTCTTTTTTCGGTAGTTATCGACTGAAAATCACCAGGTGTTCAGTTTGCCTTTATCCATATAGTCCAATTGGCGTAGTTGCTTCGTTGATTTCCTCCGAATATGGAACGATTGAAAAAGCGAACCAACCCAACGATACACCAGTGGAACACCCTGCTGGACGAGCTGGAAGCTGAGAAAGCGGTAAACTACTTCGCTACCTCGCTCCTGACGCAGTCAACCATCCAGCAGGTCCTTTGGGACGTAGTTCGGAACTGCATCAGTCGGCTCGGTTTCGTGGATTGTGTCATCTACTGGCTCGATCAGGAGCGGGGTATGCTAGTGCAGAAAGCCGCATATGGCCCTAAGAACCCCGAAGCCGATCTGATTCTAAAGCCCATTGAAATTCCTCTTGGTACCGGCATTGTGGGTGCCGTAGCTGCCAGCAGAAAAGCGGAACGGATTGGCAATACATCGGCAGACAGCCGCTACATTCAGGACGATTACGCCCGCCCGTCCGAAATTACCGTTCCTATTCTTTTGGACGGGAATGTGCTGGGTATTATCGATGCCGAACACCCGGAGCCCCATTTTTTTACGCCCCAACACCTCCGAATTCTGACGGCGGTGGCTACGGTATGCGCCCAGAAAATAAACCAGGTAGTTACGGAACAGGCGTACCGGCAGGCCGGGCAGCAATTGATGGAGACCAACAAACGGGTGGCCGAAACCAAACTGCTGGCCCTCCGTATGCAGATGAATCCGCATTTTATCTTCAACAGTCTCAATTCGATTAATAGCCTTATCTTACAAAACGAAGCCGATCAGGCGTCTACCCTGCTCACCAAATTCTCCCGACTGATGCGGCAGATATTGGATAACTCCCGAACCGATTGGGTCCCGTTGCGAAACGAACTGAAGGCGTTACGGATTTACGTAGAGCTAGAGCAACTTCGCTGCGACAATCGCTTTGAGGTCAGTTTTCAGATCAGTGATGCCCTCGATCAGGACCTGGTTCGGGTGCCACCGCTGATCATGCAGCCTTACGTAGAAAATGCGATCTGGCATGGACTGCTGCCCCAAAAAGAAGATATTCGTCAGCTATTGATTGTCTGCCGAAAAGCAGAAAATAGGCTGATTATCGAGATCATCGACAATGGAATTGGTCGGGAAGCTTCGTCCCGTTTGCGCCAGAATCTGCTCACTAATCACAAAGAGTACGGTGTGAATCTGATTGAAGAACGCCTGCGGCTCATGAACGAAATGTATGATGTTGACGGAACGATTACCTATATGGATCAATACCACAAAAGCGGGCTACCGGCTGGTACCTGCGTGAATTTCACCCTAAAACTGCCTGCATCATGACGGCTATTCTGGTTGACGATGAAAAACACTGTCGTGATGTGCTGGCCTTACTGTTAGCGAGGCACTGCCCGCAAATCACGCTGCTGGCGTCCTGCATCGACGGTCCGGCGGGCCTGGAAGCCATTGAAAACCACCAGCCCGACCTGCTTTTTCTGGATATCGAGATGCCCGGCATGAGCGGATTCGACCTGCTCAGTCTATGTCGTAATCCCAGTTTTCGGGTTGTGTTTACAACGGCTTACAACGAATATGCTATTCAGGCCATTCGTCATAACGCGCTCGACTATATCCTGAAGCCGGTGGACAAAGATGAGCTGCGGCAGGCCGTAGCGAAGGCTACAGAAACCCTGGCGGCCAGATCGGGGGCGTCTATCAGTGCATTTGTGGCGTACCTGAACCACCAGAAAACAGGCGACCGGATTGCGCTGCCCACGATGGAAGGCTTACAGATTTTGACGAGTGAGGAAATCTACTACTGCGAGTCGGACGGCGGCTACACGCATTTTTTTCTGACCAACGGGAAAGCGATTCTGATTTCCAAGACCCTGAAAGAAGTGGAGGAGGTACTCGAAAGCAAAGGCTTTTGCCGGGTACATCACGGGTTTCTCATCAACGTACGCTACGTTCAAAAATACATCCGGGGCGACGGGGGCGAGGTGATTATGGCCAACAACAAGAACATTCCCGTATCACGAAACAAAAAACAGGAGTTTCTAAACCTGCTGGAGCGGATATAAAGTGGATGCACCTTTCAGGATGAGCCTTGTGACGAGGATTGATGAGGAGTATAGTGCTCAGGGCGTTAGTTTGCGTCGATTCCCGGCTTTCGGATACCGAGTTTCCGCATCCGCGAGTCGAGCGTCGTCGGAATCATGTCCAGCAGCCGGGCAGCTCCGTTGTTGCCGCTCACTTTCCAGTGGGTCAT
>JACMPG010000353.1 GCA_014377625.1 Spirosoma sp. | reverse complement strand
GAGGGATCGGTAGCGGTAGTAGCGTTCCCAGTTTGGGGCAAAGGCGTTGCGCAAGGCGTCGAACTCATCGCGTAGCAAACTGGTCAGGGCCAGGAATTGGGTCTGGTTTTGTTTGAGCGTCAAGTAATCCATTGAGCAAAGTTAGGGCTTGCAGCCTTCGCGTCATCTTAATCAATCAATCCGAATAATCTTTAATATATATGGCTAATGTATCAAACAGGAGCTGGTATAGGTAAGCTCACTTACTGCACGGACTTGCCATAGTGGAAATAGTTAGCCAAGCATCTTCCGGCGCATTACGTCAAAAAACGCTACTGTAAACGGCCACCACGGATAGGTTGAAAAGAAACGCAATTCATCTGAGAACCGGGTCTTTTCATCCAGAAACCTGAATGCGTTAACGGGCTTATTTCTGGCGTAAAATCGTGTAAAGACATCATCAGCCGGATGTCGTTTGTTTTCCAGTACATTCAGTAACACACTGTCATAAAGTTTAAATCGCCCACTGAACCACGATTGCTGGCGGGTAGGTTTCCCGGTTTTAGTCAGATTATGAACAATGTCGCGCAGGTATTGCTGAGTACGCTGGAAGGTGTAGCCAGTTGAGGCTTTGGTATACCCCCCCGACGTACCGATGCGTACAATGTGTTGGGATGGATTTTCCTTCGTTTTAACATCCGACATCGGGATAACACCAAACTCCGTTTCGCGAATCTGATACGTACCGGTGTTGATAAACCGGCTGATGTACTGCCGGATATCGGCGTCGTATTCAGCGTCGGTCAGGAGTTTATCGTTGAACAGCGTAAACTCGATCAGAGCGGTGTTTGCATCGAACGGCATCACATAGACAAACCGGCAGTCGCCGTGCTGATCCACCCGAAAGTCCATAATTTCAGGCTGTTCAGGATTAAAGCAGGGGTTTTCGGCCTCGACCACCCAGCCTTTGAAGTGCTGCAACAGGTTATGATTCTGCGGCTGGCCTAAATTAAGGGCGAAGGTACTGTCAAAGACGTAATTAGCGATGTACGGTTCATCGTCGGCAATGACAAACCCGCCCTGGGGCGAGTCGGCGATCCGGTTTATAGTTGCCTGCTTACGCTCAATATTGGAAAATTTGGCCAGTTCGGCATCCATGAACGTATAGAAGTCGATACCCCGCAGCATCTTGTACTGATACGAACCCATGTCTAACAGGCCGGCGTGGGTAGTACCGTGAAAACTGACCGTATTCCATTTCCTGAACATGATTGACTCAAACGGCCCAGCTCCATCTTCCCAGAAACTCCAGGTCCGGTCATTCCGGTTTTTCTGGTCACGATCCAGAATCAGTATCGAACGGTTGCGCAGGGGCGACTGTGTGAGGTAATAGGCCAGACTCAGGCCTGACATACCGCCCCCGGCAATAATGAAGTCGTATTTTTTCATGCGGCAACTAAAAAGCCCGAACCGTCGGCCCGGACTCTTCTCGTTAAATAGCGGGAAACCTGTTTGTATGTATGGCTACACGTTCACGTGCTTTTCAGCGTGGTAACTCGACCGTACCAGCGGGCCAGATTCTACGTATTTTAGCCCGCGCTGTTCACCTTCTTCTTTGTACATGGCAAACGTATCGGGATGAATCCATTCCATAACTTCGTGGTGCATTTTGGTAGGTTGCAGGTATTGTCCCAGCGTCAGAATATCCAGCCCGTTGGTCACAAGGTCGTCCATGGCCGCAAACACCTCGTCGTGCGTTTCGCCCAAACCCAGCATAATGCCGGATTTGGTACGCTGCCCGTACGCTTTAGTACGCCGAATCTGCTCCAGACTGCGTTCATACCGCGCCTGAGGCCGAACGCGCCGGTACAGCCGCCCCACCGTCTCCATGTTGTGCGAAACCACCTCCTGACCCGCCGAGATCATGCGCTCCAGGGCATCCCAGTTGCCTTTGGTGTCAGGAATCAGCGTTTCTATGGTCGTAGCGGGCGATGCGTCTTTAACAGCCCGTACAGTCTGATACCAGATTTCGGCACCCCGGTCTTTCAGTTCATCGCGGTTTACGGATGTGATGACAGCGTGTTTTACCTTCATCAATAAAATGGCATCGGCCACGCGCCGGGGTTCATCGGTATCGTATTCGGGCGGGCGGCCCGTGGCCACCGCACAGAACGAGCAGCTCCGGGTACATACATTGCCCAGGATCATGAATGTAGCCGTACCGGCACCCCAGCACTCGCCCATATTCGGACAGTTACCACTTTCGCAGATGGTATGCAGCTTATGCTCATCAACGAGTTTGCGGACTTTGGCATACTCAGGGCCGATGGGCAGTTTTACGCGCAACCAGTCGGGTTTTTTACGACGTTGCTCAGCAGAGGGGATCACGGGGAGTTCAATCATAGTAAACGAATCCTTTCCAGCAAAATTCGTTTCAGGGGCGGAAAGTTCAGAAGAAAGAGGGGAAGGGAGCGGTCCCACGTATCGGAAGGAAAAGAGAAGGACAAAGGGAGATTTTGTGTTTTCCTTTCACACCTTTCTCCCTCCTTCCCTTTCTACCGTGCCTTATTTCTTGCTGCCAAAAAACAGCGTAAGGTAGCCGGAGGTAAAGAAATTTCGGTTACCGTCGGCGCGGTTGGCACCGGGATTGGTATTGGGGATAATAATGATTCGCTGCGGAAAGATTTCGGTAAGAAAGCCAATCTCTATACCCGTCGTATTAGTTCTGAAGGCACTCAGTTCAAAGCTGAGCGCGGCTTTCAGGTTCAGACCCACCGAGAGTTTAGACTGGCCAAAGCCCTGAAAAATACTGCCTGCACCAGTCACGATTTCGCCGGTTGCCGTTGATGTACCGTTTACCTGCGACGCCGGTACCGAGCGGCTGCTATTGCCAAAGGCTACGTCGAGGTAATACGGCTTGATGATACCAAGCGAGGGTCCGGCAGCCAGAATACCGCTTACCGAAATGCCATCGTCCTCGTCGCGCTGAAACAGTTTCACTTCGCGTCCATATTGCGGGCGAATCACAAACAGATAATTTTCTTTACCCTGAATATACCGTGAGCCAGCCGTCAGCGAAGCCGCAAGTTCTTTGGGATGCTTGACGTTGACAACTTCGACGCTTAGATACCGGTACTGGGGCATCCCAAAAAACTCGCCCGGAAGCCGCCTGGACTGCCGGAACGAAACGCCACCGAGGATACCCGAATTGGTATTTGTGGTAATACCAAACGTAGTAATGGTCTGGTAGTTGTCACCCTGATCCTCGGAGGGCGTATTCCGGCTGGTCTGCCCTGATACCAATGAGCTGGTCAGTGCAAGAATCAGTATAATGGATAGCGTTCGCATTGGTATAAAATCCTGACTTAAAACTACTCAATCTATGGCTCTTCACAAAATATACCGCCAGAATAGCCTAACAACCTGTTTATTTATATGTTTGGCAACTAACTAACCGAAAACATGGCTACCATTCACATTAACTACGTTGGTGATCTGCGTACCGATTGCACTCACCTTCAGTCGGGAACCCACATCAATACCGACGCCCCTACCGACAATCAGGGCCGGGGTGAAGCTTTCTCTCCTACTGACCTGGTAGCCAATGCACTCGGCACGTGCATCATCACCACAATGGCCATTTTTGCCCGGCGCGACGGCATTGAACTGGCGGGCAGTACCCTCGACGTAACAAAGGTAATGACCGCACAGCCCCCCCGGCGCGTTGCCCGGATTGAGATCAATATCACACTTCAGGCCAGCCCAATGCCCGATGAGGCCACCCGCATCCGGCTCGAAAAAATTGCCCATACCTGCCCCGTCGCCATCAGCCTGCATCCCGACGTTGAACAGGCCGTTTCAATCGAGTGGACTATGGGTGAGCCAGCCTAATTTTTACCGGTGCTGTGACAACTTGCCAAACAGGCCTTTTTTTGCTTTCAGCAGGGCTACCAGTCGGTCAGGGTGCTGGCGGTTGTAGCGATTGAGAATATCCAGCTCGTACTGTTTAGAAAACTCGGGATCAAAATTAGCTTCGGCCAGGTGCTCAATAACGTGCCGGATGGATTGCTGGCCCGCAATCCAGTCCTGCCATACGTTCTGCCGTTGACGCATACCCAGTACATTCATGCCCGTAACGGCGTGGTCTTTACTGCGGTAGTTGATACGCAAAGCAATATTTTTGGTAGCGTGCTGCCAGTAAAAGGTTTCTTCGGACCCATCTTCAGGTAAAAAACTGGGCAGATTGCCGTAGGTCTGGTACTCGATGTCGAAGAATTTGGCCGAATTGAAGAAAACACCCGGCTTGTAGAGGGTTGGCGTACCGGTAATGGTCTGCGCTACGGTTTCGCCCATCATGCGACCCGTGTACCAGATTTGCTCGACCGGTTTGCGGCCCGGCGGGGGAGTACGGTGCTGCACACAGTCGCCAATGGCATAGACGTCAGGCAGGTTGGTTTCCAGAAAGGGGTTGACCAGAATGCCCCGGTCGGTTTCCAGTGCCGTACCTTTAAGCATGTCGATATTGGCATGAACACCGATGGATACGCCCGCAAACTGTACCGGGATGGTTTCACCCGCTTTGGTCAGCAACGCCCCCACCCGACCGCTGCCGTCGTCCTGAAACCCGGCGAGTTCGGTTTCGGTGCGCAGGTCGATGTGGTGAGCGCAGATGTGGCGCGTCACCATTTCTGACTCTTCGGCGGGCAGTATAGCGCTCCAGAACGTTTTCTCGCGCACCAGAAACGTAATGTGAATGCCGCGCGAATGCATCATTTCGCAAAGTTCGATACCAATCAGCCCGCCCCCTATCACAGCCGCGTGGGTGATGTCTTTGGTATCGGCTTCCATCCGGTCGAGGTCGGGCTTGCCGTACAGACCCTGAACACCGCGCAGTTCCTGACCTGGCCAGCCCGCCATATTCGGTGCCGACCCAACGGCCAGAATCAGCACATCGTAGGTCAGCGTCTGCCCATCGGCGTAGTTGAGGAGTTTATTGGCGAAATCAATCGACCGTACTGTGTTTTGCACCAGACTAATGCGGTTCTTTTCCCAGAACCAGTCTTCGTACGGCTTGGTGTGGTGGTATTCCATATGCCCCATATAGATGTACATGAGGGCTGTTCGCGAAAAGAAGTGGGGCGTTTCGGCAGAGATAACCGTAATAGCGTCGTTGGTACGTTTACGCAGTTCGCGGGCGGCTGTAATACCGGCAATACCATTTCCCAGAATAACAATATTACGCATAGTGAAGCGGTTGGCTGCGCAAATGGCTTCGTGGCCAGTCGGCAAGCAGGGACAAACATACTGTAATCAGCAAAAAAACGGCCACTCTTTGTGAGGAGTGGCCCGGAATCTACTGTCTTTGTAAAAAACGGGACAAACTCACTCTTCCCAGATTACCGTTTCGGCCCGGCCAAACCAGGGTTCCATCTGCGGTTCGTACCACGATTCGATGATGTTGCGCTTGATTTTCATAGTCGGTGTCATGCGGTTATTCTCGACCGTCCAGGCGTCTTTGACCACCACTACTTTCCGGACGTGTTCGTAACCGTGCAACCGGGGATTTACCTGACCGAGCATCTGCTCCAGACTCGAATCCACGATCTGCCGCTCCGCCCGACGACCAATCTCCGACAGTACTACCAGCGCAATGGGCTGTGGCAACTGCTGCCCGCCCACGCAAATCTGCTCGATATAGGCGTTGTCGGCAAAGCCAAACTCAATCTGCGACGGGGCAATGTACTCACCTTTCGGACTCTTGTACATTTCCTTTACCCGGCCCGTAATGCGCACGTACCCATTGGCATCCAACTCGGCTACGTCGCCGGTGGCCAGCCATCCGTTTTTCAGCACGGCTTCGGTCAGGGCGGGTTCGCGGTAGTACCCGCGCATGAGCCAGGGGCAACGGGTTAGCAGTTCGCCCGTTTGCGGATCAAGCCGTACTGTAACACTGTCATAAATTTTACCAACGGTACCATCTTTCACGCCGTTGGGCGGCATAATGGACACGGCTCCGAGGTTTTCGGTCATGCCGTATGCTTCCTGAATGTGGATGTCGAGCCGCCGAAACCACTGAATGAGCGAGGTGGGCATGGGGGCAGCCCCGGTAATGATGACTTTGGCGTCGTTGAGCCCCAGCCCCTGCCGGATTTTGCGCTTCACGATTTGGCGCAGTAGGGGAATTTTGAGCAGTTTATCGAGTTTCTCGGCGGGCATTTTGGCCAGTATACCCTGTTGCAGCTTGGTCCAGATGCGCGGTACGGCCAGGAAGTGCGTAGGACGGGCAGTGGCCAGATTCCGGGCAAACGTATCGAGCGATTCGGTAAAATACACCGTGCCGCCCGTGGCCAGCCCAACAGCTTCGACGATGTTACGCTCGGCCACGTGGCAGAGGGGCAGATACGAGAAAAACCGGGCGTCGGTCAGGTCGTGGCGCATCTCGGTCCGGGTGTGGCCAATGGCCTGCCGCATGGCTCCGTAGTCGATCATAACCCCCTTAGGATTGCCCGTGGTACCCGAGGTGTAGATTATAGTGTACAGATCATCGTCGGCAGGGGTAGAATTGGTGGTTTGCGGGGCACATTGTGCCATAATATCGTCCCATTGCGCATAGTCGGGGTCGGGGGCCGAGCCGTTGGGGCGGTAATCGGGAAAAGCCACGCCGGTTACGTTTGCCGGAACGCCGGGTTTCATGGCTTCCCAGTTATCGATCTTCCCGACAATCAACACCCGGCAACCACTGTGGTCGAGAACCTGATGCAACTGATCGGCGGTGAGCGTTGGGTAAAACGGCACCGATACGTGGCCACTGAGCATAATAGCAATGTCGGCAATGAGCCAATGGGCGCAGTTTTTCGAGATCAGCCCAATGTTGCTCTTTGGTGGCAATCCCTGCGCGTTGAGGTACGTAGCGAGTCGGCGGGCCTGTTGCCCCACCTCCGCCCACGTATAATCGATGTATTCGGTACCGACAGGCTGGCGTAGGTATATTTTATCGGGTTGGGCTTGCTCCCACTGACAAAATGATTCAACCAGCGTTTTAGCCGCTGAACGATTAGGGACGATTTCCATACATCTGATCTTTTTCGTAAAAATATAAACTTGCGACGAGAAAGTTAAATTTTATGAAGCAGCTTTACGGCTCAATCGTATACCGGTTATGACTTCTTTTACCCGTGTTTTCCGGCTGGTGCTGGGTATGCTCGTGGTGGGTATTGTATTGCTCATCGCACTGAACATCCGGGCCGACAAGCCCCTTGCCGAACTGAAGGCGAAATACGCCACCCCCGCATCGCAGTTTATGCCGATCAATGGCATGCCAGTACATTACCGCGACGAAGGCCCGCGCTATGACTCGGTTCCCATCGTACTGTTGCACGGTACGGGCGCGTCGCTCCTGGCCTGGAACGTCTGGGCAGACACGCTGACGCAACACCGGCGCGTGATCCGGCTCGACCTGCCTGCCTACGGCCTTACCGGTCCGCGTCAGGACGATTCAAATACAGAAACAAATGCGTATTCAGGCGCGTATTACGTGGCTTTTCTGCACAATTTCCTGAGCCGACTGGGGGTAACGCGCTGCGACGTGGTGGGCAATTCGCTGGGCGGTATGATTGCCTGGCGGTATGCGCTGGGGTATCCGGCAGCGGTACGTCGGCTCGTGCTGATCGATGCAGCCGGATACCCCAGCCAGTCAACAAGTGTGCCGTTGGCGTTCCGGCTGGCGCGGGTGCCGGTGCTGAACCAATTACTGACGTACATAACACCCCGGTCGGTAATTGAGCAAAGTCTGCGTAATGTGTATGCCGACCCAGACCGCGTAACTAACGCCCTCGTTGATCAGTACATGAATATGGCGTTACGCACAGGCAACCGGCAGGCGTTCATAGCCCGGCTGGCGAACCAGACACCCGACAGTACGTATCGACAGATGCCCCGCATCAACCAGCGGACGCTTATTTTGTGGGGGCAACAGGACAGGCTCATTCCGGTCAGTAATGCACGACGGTTTCAGCAGGATTTACGCAACGATACCCTCATTATTATGCCCAACGCAGGTCACGTACCCATGGAAGAGCTGCCCCGGCAAAGCATCCAGATTACACAGCCTTTTCTGAATCAGTAAGCGGTTAGCGAGACCGGCGTTTTTTGCGCTTCTGGCTCCACGCCTTCAAGTCGCCGGTCAGGCTTTCGAGAAAGAACGACGGACCCGCCGAGATATAAAATCCGCCATAATTGATCTGACTATCGGGCAAATCTTTTTTAAGAATAAATCGCTGACCCACCAGTATGTAAAGGCCAAACCAGTGAAACGGCTTAAACCAGCGGATATCAGGAAAATGATAGGCACCCGATATACCCACGCCCAACGGTATGAAAACACCCCTGGCCACTTCCTCTTCGGCACCGCCCGTTCGTTCATAGCGCGAGTGTCCGTATCCCAGTTCAATGGGCAAACTGACCTCAAACGGCCCGTGCCGGTACAGATATCGTTCGTAATACACCGTAGCAATCCGCAAATATCGCTTCACCGATTCCGTCTCGCCAGGTAGCAGACCGGGCTGATTCAGCGTTTGATTCAGGAAATAAAACCCGGCGCCAGCCTTGAAACTGGCCGATTGTCCTCTACTGGTTCCCAGTGCCGGACGCGGGCGACGGGCTGGAAATAAAAACCCTGCCCGAATGCCATAAACGCTCACCGGTGTTGGGCGGCCAGCCTCGTTGCGTGTGTCTCTGAAAAAGACAAATCGCTGATCGGTCGAGGCTGAGAACGTCAGGGATTTAGGCGTGGATTCGCCCAGCGTGGATTCGCCCGGCGGGGTAGTCAGGGAGTCGGGTGGTGGGGTAGCTTTGAGGTCGGTTTTTTCTTTGACTGATATAGTGGCCTGTCCAAAAGTGGATATACAGCCCCCCGCCCAGAGCAGAGGTAAGAGAAGAAACGAGTGTAGTCTGTTTGGTATCATACGATCAGTTCACTAAAACAACTATCGAACAGACAGATGGTTCGGTACAGTATCGCACCATAACCTATTGAAAGTTAAAAAACCACGCATATCATGACTGCTCCTCCCCCCTGGACTCTGACCGGCAATGGTCTGATTTTTATCGCTCATTTTCCTGAACCATTCGTACGAGCACACGGCTTTCTGCAACCCTACCAGCAAACAGCCTACCGGGGCTGGGTTGGCACGGTCATCCTCGCCGATTATCAAACGTCAAATGTGGGGCCGTATCAGGAGCTACTCTTTATTCCGGGCCTGTTTCGGTTTGGGCAGACAACGAGTTTCTCAATCTCGAAGATATACGTCTCTACCCAGGATAGCGTAATCAACGGACGCACCAACTGGGGCATCCCGAAAGAACAGGCCGATTTCAGATTCGCGACGGGTCCATCCGGCCAGCAGGAAATCAGCATTCGCCGGGATGGGCAACTGTTCTTTTCGGTGCAGGCCAAAGCGTGGGGCCCGCGCATTCCGATCACAACCAGCCTCCTGCCGGGCTTCCGGGTCGCTCAGGAACCACTACCTCCGGCCAAAACCGGCCAATTGCTGCTGACGGCCCCAGTGGCCTCGGGTTCGGCCCGGTTAACGACACTGACCAATCTGATGATTGATGCTGCTTTTTTCCCGGATTTAGGGCAGATAAGCCCCCTCATTGCACTGACTATACATGACTTCAAAATGACATTTCCGATCCCTAAATACGTTGGCCTTTAGTTTATACTCATAGCGAATTACGAGTTTTATTTCGATAAGGTAGCTGACGGTTACACAAGTAGAAGACCAGATATAGGCGACTTTTGCCCTTAAACTATCTGTCTCGACCGTGTCTTCAAAGCCATACGCTGCCTACAGTGCCGAGGATTTTGCCCTCGACGATCTGTTCGTTCGTTGGGTGCAACACCCCTCCGACGAAGAGGTGACGGCTTTCTGGGAGCAGTGGCTAAACAACAATCCTGAACGATACGAAACAGTTACTACGGCCCGGAAGATTATCCGGGCCGGTGGGCAGTCACGGCTACCTGTACTGACTACCGACGAAATATCGACGGTTTGGGGCCGCATTCGCGAATCACTGCAAACCCTGGAAGATGTCAGACCGTTGCAACCCGACGTGCGGGCGGTGGTAGGCTGGTGGTATTTTGTGCGCATGGCCACCGCTGCGCTGGGTTTGGTGCTACTGGCAAGCTGGGCCTTCTGGATGCAGTATAGCCCCGGCCAGTCAATGCAAGTGATTAGAACGGCCATTGGGCAGACGCGCACCATTCGCCTGCCCGATCACTCCGTAGTTGCGCTCTGTCCCAATAGCACAATCCGGTACGCCCGCCGATGGACCAGCGATCTGCCCCGCGCGGTCTGGCTGGAGGGTGAAGCCGACTTCATGGTTGTTCACCAGCCCGATACTTCCTCCAGCCGACTCTTCCGGGTCCATACGCCAGACCTTACTATTGAGGCCGTTGGCACCCAATTCAGAGTCAGGCAACAGCCCGAGGGTACGCGGGTGTCGCTACAAACGGGTCAGGTCGATATTCGCCTGAGCCAGAAAAAAGCCCTCCGGCTCCAACCCGGCGACTCAATACGAGTAGCTGGAGGTACTATTCAATCTTTACCATAAAATCTGTTTTTTTTACCAATCTACCAACAAAAGCATACGTGTATGAAATTAACAACTACCCATTTGCTGGGAGTGTCGTGGCGTCCAGTCGCTATGCTCGCAGCGTTTGCTATTTTGGGGCAGCCCGCTTTCAGCGCATCAGTCCCACCGCCAATTGTTATTGAAGACCCGGCGCAGGAACGTACCGTTACCGGCAAAGTACTGTCGGGCGACGACAACAGCCCGCTACCAGGCGTGAACGTGGCCGTGAAAGGCAGTACGCGCGGCACCACTACCGACGCCAACGGCGCGTACAGCATCAGTATTCCGACAGGTAATGTTAAGCTGGTGTTTTCCTCGGTCGGGTTTATCTCGCAGGAAGTTACCGTCGGCAACCAGTCGGCCATTAACCTGACCTTAGCCGCCGATACCCGTGCGCTGAATGAGGTAGTTGTAGTGGGCTATGGTACGCAGAAAAAAAGCCAGTTGACGGGAGCCATCTCATCGGTATCGGCCAAAGAAATTTCGGAGCTGCCCATTACCAACGCCCGGCAGGCGTTGCAAGGACGAGCCGCCGGGGTTGATGTGATCCAGAACGGCAGTAAACCCGGCGCGGGCGTTACAGTGCGCATCCGTGCCCGGCGTTCTATCAACGCCAGCAACGACCCACTTTACGTACTGGACGGAATTCCACTGGCTGGCAACATTGACGACGTGAACCCCAACGACATTGCCGGCATGGAAATCCTCAAAGATGCCTCGGCAACGGCCATCTATGGTTCGCGGGGTGCCAACGGCGTAGTGATCGTGACAACCCGGCGCGGCAAGCCCGGCAAAACCGTGGTGGCGTATGATGGCTACTACGGCACGTCGAGTCCGCAGAGTTTGATCGATGTACTGGACGGGCCGCAGTTTGCCGAATACAAGCGTGAGTCACGCCGGGCGTTGGGTACAGCCAGCGGGGGGTATAAAGATCAGGCGGGTGTCCCGGTTCCCACCGGAACGACTAACGCCTTTGCCGATGGTATCTTGTTTGAACCCATCGAGCGTGACGGTATTACCGCCAATCGCACCACCGATTACCAGTCGTATCTGCTACAAACCGGAAAAATCCAGAGCCACAACGTATCGGTGCTGGGCGGTTCTGAAAAAACGCAGTTTGGCCTGTCGGTCGGGTATTTCAACGACGTTGGCGTTATCAAGAATCAGGATTTCAGCCGGTACAATTTCCGCCTGGCCATTGACCACCAGATCAGCAGCAAATTAAGTGTTGGCCTGACTTCGCTGGGTGCATACAGCATTCAGAATGGCGACAATTTCAACCCCTACGGCGGGGCGTTGCAGGAAAACCCGCTGGGCAAACCCTACGACGATAACGGCAACCTGATTTTCCTGCCCACCTCGGACGGGCTGCGGACCAACCCCATTGCCGAAGTTATACCGGGCGCGCAGCTTGACCGTACCAAGCGGATCAGGATGTTCAATAGTTTGTATGCGTCCTACAAGATCATCGACGGGCTAAGTTACCGCGTCAATTTTGGGCCGGACTTCACCAACCGTCGCGTAGGACGGTTTACGGGCAGCCAGACCAATGCCCGGCGCGGTGGCGAACCCACCGGCTTTACCGGTTATGAGTATCAGTTTAACTACACGCTCGAAAATATTCTGAGTTACCAGAAAACGTTCAAGAACGTACATAACCTGAATGTAACAGCCCTGCACTCGTTTCAGCGCGACGACGTAGAAACCGGCAACATAAGCGTGACGGGCATTCCTGCCGAAACGCAGGAGTATTACAACTTTGGCCAGGCCACCATCATCAACGGCATTGGTACAAACCTGACCCAGTGGACACTGAACTCGTACATGGGCCGAATCAACTACGACTATAACGACAAGTACCTGCTTACGGTAACGGCCCGCGCCGACGGCAGCAGCCGGTTTGGAGCTAACAACAAGTACGGCTTTTTCCCCTCGGCAGCCGTGGGCTGGAACCTGAGTAACGAGTCGTTTCTGAAAGGTTCGTCGTGGATTGACCTGCTCAAAGTGCGCGCCAGCTACGGAGCTACGGGCAACACGGCCATCAACCCTTACCAGACGCAAACGCTGCTTACCCGCACTACCTACGCCTTTGGCAACAGCGCTGCTTACGGCTACCGGCCCAACAGCATTGGCAACTCGGACCTCAAATGGGAAACCACCACAACGGGCAACATCGGGCTGGATTTCAGCCTGTACCGGGGCCGGGTCTATGGCTCGCTGGAAGTTTATCGCGCGCTTACCACCGATCTGTTACTGGCCGATCAGTTGCCAAGCACCAGCGGCTACGATGCAGTACTGCGCAATGTGGGTAAAACCCGCACCCAGGGCGTAGAGGTCACACTCTCGACGGTAAACGTCAAATCACCATCGGGCTTCAAATGGACCACCGATATTCAGTGGGCGAAGAATCAGGAGGAGATTGTGGAGTTGTTCAACGGTAAAGTCGACGACATTGGTAACTCCCGCTTTATTGGAAAGCCTCTGACAGCCTACTTCGATTACAAAAAAATTGGTATCTGGCAGTTGGGCGAAGAAGCACAGGCCGCCAGTTTTGGCCGGAAAGTGGGCGAAATAAAGGTAGAAGACAACAATGGTCGCTCTGCCGATGGTCAGCTAACGGGCCAGCCCGATGGCAAAGTCAACGCTGACGACCGGATCATTGTCGGCTCGCAGGTGCCTGATTTTTCGATGGGTATGACTAACCGGTTTACCTATAAGGGGTTCGATTTTTCGTTTTTCCTGTTTGCCCGCGTCGGTAGTACCATTCGTAGTGGCTTCCATACAGGGTTCAACTCACTGGCGGGCCGATATAACAACCTGGACATCGACTACTGGACACCCAACAACCCAACCAACGACTTTCCGCGTCCTAACCAAAGCCAGGAATCACCGGCTTTTGGCAGTACACTGCAGTATTACAGCGGCACATTCCTGAAAGTACGGAATATCAACATCGGCTATAACATACCGGAGTCGATAACTCAGAAAATGCGGATCAGCGGCCTACGGGTCTATGCCTCGGCACAGAATTTCTTCAACTTCTCGGAGTATCGTTCGCGCTACAAGGGTATTGACAACGAATCGTTCGACATCGTCAACGAAAACCAGTCGCCCGCCACGAAACAATTCACCGTTGGTATCAACGCCAAATTCTAAGCAGCAGCATTTCCCATGAAAAATTCATATCTCTTTATCGGAACCCTCACGGCCGGGCTGTTGCTGGGTACCACAGCCTGCAAAGATGCCCTGGTCGAAGTCCCCGTTTCTCAGGTAGGGGCGCAGTACATCAACTCGGCGGCAGGTTTTGAAGCGGCTGGCCGGGCAGCTTACTCTACCCTACGCGATTTTTACGGGCGCGAAATTGGCACCAACCTGACCGTTTTTGGTACGGACCTGTACACCGAAGGAGCCGACGGCAGCTACAAATTCATGAACCAGTACCTGTCGCAGTTTGACGGGCGGGTCGATATTCTCCGCGATTTCTGGAACCGGTTTTACGTCGGCATCAACACGATGAACATCGTCATTGACAACTCGGCAACCGTGACGGGTATCGACGCGGCTCTGGTTAAGCGCCGGGTAGCCGAAATGAAGTTTCTGCGGGCACACCACTATTTCGTGCTGACCCAGACCTTTGGGGGCGTGGCCCTGGTAACGAAAGGCAACCTCGAACCAACCAAAGTCTTTGCGCGGGCATCGGTCAAAGATATGTACACCCAGATTACCAGCGACCTCGAATCGGCCATTCCTGACTTGGCAACGCCGACATCCGACTATGGCCGGGCTACCAAAGGAGCCGCCGAACACCTGCTGGCGCGCGTTTATCTGACCAAAGCCACCTCCGAAGCCGCTGCCGCCGACGATTACGCCAAAGCCGCTACGCTGGCCACCAACGTAATCAAAAATTACAATTACGCGCTGCTGCCTGACTTTGCCAGCGTATTTGCTCAGGGGGCAGGCGAAATTAACAGCGAGGTCATTTTCTCGACCCAATACACATCCGATGCCCTGACCGCCATCGGTCTTGCTGGCGGAGCCGCCGTTCAGGGTAACCAGACGCACCTCTATTTTGGGATGGAATATGACACCCAGGCTGGTATGCAGCGCGACACCGAAAATGGGCGGCCCTTTAAACGCTACCGCCCAACCACCTACCTGCTCGAAACGGTGTTTGCCTTCGACAACCGCGTCAATGATTCGCGGTATAAAAAGACGTTCAAAGACACCTGGCGGAGTAACAACCCGAGCAAGACCACGCCCATTTTTGACGACTCGAAAACATCGCTGAAATTCTCGGCGGGCGACACAACCATTTTCATTCCGGGTTTTGAGATGTCGAAGGCGGAGCGGGCCAAACGCCCCTATCAGGTACTGGTACCCAGTAACTACCGGCCCAATCTGTTCCCGACCATGCAGAAATTTCTGGACCCCCTCCGTCCCGACCGGACGTACGAAGCGGGCAGCCGGGATTACATCATGTTCCGCCTGGCCGAAACGTACCTGATTCTGGCCGAAGCACAGTTTAAACTCGGCAAACTGCCCGAAGCTGCCGAAGCCATCAATGCCGTACGTCGTCGGGCAGCCTGGCCGGGTAAAACGGCACAGATGGTCATTACGCCTGCTCAGGTAAGCACTGACTTTATTCTGGAAGAGCGGGGTCGCGAACTACTGGGCGAGATGTTCCGCTGGTTTGACCTCAAGCGCACGGGCAAACTCATTGAGCGGGTAAGAGCCTATAACCCCGACGCTAAGGCCAATATCAAGGACTTCCACGTGCTGCGCCCCATTCCGCAGGACCAGATTGACCGCACAACAGACGGAGCTACAAAGTTTCCCCAAAATGTAGGGTATTAGATAAGCCAAAGATCAAAGCCCGGAGAAGTCAGGTTAAACCTTTTCCGGGCTTCGGTCTCCATAAGTAAGATTCTGACGGGCCGATCTTATTAGGGTATAAGATCGGCTTATACTAATTATTGCTAACTTCCTTTTCTCAACATGAACGAGACCGTAAACAGGCGGCAGTTTTTGAACACACTTGGATTATCGGCTCTGGCCCTGACGGGCGGAGCCGATTTCCTGTCTGCCCATCCGCTGAAAAAAGCCAATCTAAAAATTGCCTACTCAGCCATTACTTGGGGCGGCAACGACGCGCAGGCCATTACCGACCTGGCTTCGCTCGGTTACCAGGGTATTCAACTGCGGGCCAATACGTTTGGGCCGTACCGCAACAAACCGTCGGAACTGAAAGCTATGCTGGATCAGCACAAGCTGCAACTCCCGATGTTTTCGAGCGGCAACGTTGAGGTTGACCCGGCCAAAGAGCAAAGCACGATTGATATGCACGTAGCTCACGCCAGCTTTGTGAAAGCCCTGGGGGGTTCGGCCATTCAACTCACCAACTCGGCCCGGCCTAAAGACCGGCTGCCAACCACCGCCGAGCTGAAACGGCTGGCCACGGTGATGAACGAGATTGGTAAGCAAACCGCCGACATGGGTATTCAGGCGGCTTACCACAACCATATGCACCAACTCGGCGAAACCCCCGAAGAGGTCGATGTAATTGTACAGGCAATGGACCCGCGCTACGTAAAACTTGAACTCGACATTGCCCACTACCGGCAGGGGGGCGGGATGCCCGAAAAAGCGGTGAAGCAGTACAAAGACATGATCTATGCCCTGCACCTGAAAGATACCATGTCACCCCTGCCCGCTGGTTCGGATGAGAAGCGCGATTACAAGTTTGTGGAACTGGGTCGGGGCAACGTTAACGTGCCGGCGGTTATCAAGGCCCTCAACGACATTGGGTTCAGCGGCTGGGGTATCGTGGAACTGGATGGCGTACCAGAGAAAGATAAAACACCCATGCAGTGCGCCCAGATCAACAAAGATTACATCACCAAAACGTTAAAAATTAAATTGTGACAGGCTTTTGTCATTCCTCGGAACGAGGAATCTCTTCGTAGAAATAAGCCCGCCCAGTAAAAGAGATTCCTCGTTCCTCGGAATGACAAAAAATCAGTTTATTCGACACGAATCATACAACCATGAAACAACTCATTATTAGCGGTATTATCCTGAGCCTGTTTGCCCTCAACAAACCTCAGACGCCCAATACACTCACCGCTAAAGAGAAAAAAGAAGGCTGGAAACTGCTCTTCGACGGCAAAACGACCAATGGCTGGCGCGGGGCGTACATGAACAGCTTCCCCGCAAAAGGCTGGGATGTGCAGGACGGTATGCTCACCATTCAGCAGTCTGATGGTTCAGAGTCGCACAGTTTTGGCGACATCGTTACGGATGCCGAATACAGCGATTTCGACCTGACGTTTGATTTCAAACTGACCGACGGGGCCAACAGTGG
>JACMPG010000352.1 GCA_014377625.1 Spirosoma sp. | reverse complement strand
TGACCGGCGGGTGCTGTATCTGGTATTACTGCTACTCAATTTCTCGTGGCTATTGCCGTATACCCGGGCCATGTTCAGTTCAGAAATGGCATCGTCGCTGGCGTTCTTTGCGGCTGTACTGCTGTATGAGCGAAGGGGCAAATCATTTTTTTACGTGTTGCTAACGGGTTTGCTGTTCAGCCTGGCGTTTTATTTTCGGTTTCAGATGGCTTTCGGACTGGCTGGTTTTGGGTTATGGCTGTTAGCTATCGAAAAGAAGTACCGTAACCTGCTTCCGCTGACCATTGGCTTTGGTATTGGGCTGATTATCAATGTCCTGCTCGATTATCAGTTTTACCACGAGCTTGTTTTTACGCCCTACGATTACTTCCGGGTGAACATTACAGAAGGCAAAGCCGCCGAGTTTGGCACGTCCGGCCCGCTGTACTATGTGGTCATGCTGTTTCTGGTAGTAGGTGCGCCAACCCTCAGTTTTTTTCTGATCTATTACGTAGCCAAACAAACCCGTTCTGCGTATCGTCAGCCCCTGTTTTTTGCTGTGCTTTTCTTCATCATCGGCCATTCGTTTGTGGGCCACAAAGAAGAACGGTTCCTGTTCCCAATCCTGAACGTCCTGCCTATGGTGGCGGGCTGGGGTTTGTCATCCTTCATCAGATATTACCGGCAGACGAGTCGAGCCATCCGGCAGTTTATAACGGGTAATCTTTACCTCAGCCTGGCCCTGAATACGCTGGCTCTGCTGGTATTTACGCTGGTACCTATCTCGCAAACTGTCGAATTTTCTGAGAAGATAACTAACCGGTTCGGCCAGTCTGACACCACAATTTACTACCTCGCCCGAACGCCGTTTGAAACGCAGGGCGGACTTCCACTGACGTTCTATCGCCGACACTATCCAAATCTCAAACTCGTTGGTGTTCAGCAGGCCGACTCGGTGCAATACCTGAAAAATGCCTGGCTCGTCACCACGTACAATGATGCCAAAGACAGTCATGTAGCATTAGACAGTCTGGGCTACCAACCACAATTCTACTCCTCTTCACTGATCTGGAACGTCAACCGGTTTCTGGAATCCAGGGGTATCAATACCATTAACGACATCTGGATATTGTACCGAAAAGAGTAAGAAGCTGTTTGAGTTAATTGCTTTGGCCGCAAAGCAATTAACTCAAATAGCTTCTAAGCAATTCTGGCCTGCTTACGCGACGGGTTCGCACAATTTTGCCCTACATACTGTTACCCTGACAGCCACCTGCGTAATGGGCTGGCCGACGGCTATGCAATCTGATCTTCATCTTCCCGATACTACAACGATCTTATCTGAACGAACCGCACAACCCGGTACTGCCGACTGGTGGGAAACGGCCCGGTTGCTGGGCTATCCGGCGGCCATCTGGCGGTTACCCAGTCAGCATGAAAAACACCTGATCGTTTCGTTCGATACCGTATTACCCCGCGTTTCAGTCGATTTGGAAGAACTGCCCGCCGGGTTTGCATTTAGTCCGTTCAACAACCTCGACTTCGGACCCGATAGCCCCGCCCGAACGCTGTTTCTCCGTGCTGACCTGCACGCTATCTTTGGTGGCGAGTCTGGTGAAGCGGCTCAGCATACAGACTGGCCCGATTCGGGTAAGGCCACACGGTTCAGAAACGCCCTGACTGCCCGTCAGCAAGCCGAATCGATTCGCCCATTGGTGGGTTTGCCCACGTTTGCGGACGACCCGGATGCCAAAGCTGTGTACGTAGCGAATGTAGCCGAAGCTGTGGCGGCCATGCAGCGGGGTGAGTTTAGGAAAGTGGTGTTGTCCCGTACCAAACAGGTGGCCTTTGCCGATGCACCCGATGCCGTTGTATTGTTCGACAAACTGTGCGAAACGTATCCCACGGCCTTTGTCTCGGCGGTGTCGCTGCCCGAACGGGGGCAAATCTGGATGAGTGCCACCCCCGAACGGTTGGTCAGTCAGGATGCCGACGGTATTTTTCGCACGGTGTCGCTGGCTGGAACGCAATCGGCACTCGATGCGTCGGACACGCCGATACGTCCGTCAGAAGCGATGTGGTCACAAAAGGAAATTGAAGAACAGGCTCTGGTCAGCCGCTACATTATCGACTGCTTCAAGAAAATCCGGTTGCGCGAATACCTGGAAGAAGGGCCAAAAACCATTGTGGCGGGTAATCTGATGCACCTCGGTACGCAGTTCACGGTCGATACACGGGCCGTGCGCTACCCGCAACTGGGTACGGTTATGCTGCGATTACTGCACCCGACCTCCGCCGTATGTGGTATGCCCCGCGATGTAGCGTTTCAGTTCATTCAGGAACACGAAGCGCACGACCGCGAGTTTTACGCCGGTTTTCTGGGTCCGGTCAACATGGGTAGCGTAGATGCCGGAGCTGCCACCAATCTGTTTGTACATATCCGTTGTATGAAACTGGAAGGCAACACCGCCACCCTTTACGCGGGTGCGGGCTTGACTGAAGATTCCGTCCCCGAACGCGAATGGCACGAGACAGAAATGAAGTGTCAGACGCTTCTAAAAGTAATTTTGAATGATAGAATTATAGAATGAGTGAGTGAATAATCTCTGGCAGCAACACGTCGGCGTCAGCAACTATTCACTCATTCTATAATTCTATCACCGGAACGCTGGACCGTCACAATTACCCTTCGGCGGGGGCGTTGGGCGCACGGGAGCCTTTTTCGGTAGTACGGCCACCGGCTTCACTGGCCATGCCCGACTGAGTTTCACTGTCGGGGGCGGTGTCGTCGGGGCCGCTGTCGCCAGCTGCTTCGCGGTTAATCTGCGAGTCTTCGAGTTCGTCGTTTTCTGCGTTCATATTACGTTGAGTTTAGTGGTGATTTATTCAGGCAGGGCTGTTGCTGACGTCGTTACAGATCGTCGTCATCATCCTCATCGATGTCGTCTTCCAGGTCATCATCGAGGTCATCTTCATTGATTTCTTCGTTTTCAATGTCTTCGAGATCATCATCGCCGTAACCGCTGGTGGCACCGGAGCCGAGTTCATCAAATTCGGCTCCGCCGTCGAAATCATCATCGTCATCGTCTTCGAGAGCGGCTTTCTCAGGATCGGGGTTCATTAATAATACGTCTTCGTCCTGATCAAACTGGGATTGAGTAGTCATGGTTACTGTGAGCTTAATGGAGGTATAAAAAACGGTTTCGGTTCAGATAACCCAACTTTTTAGGTGAAAGTTTTGCGGGTGATTGGTGTTTTGCGGGTGGATAACCGGCAAACCCATGAGGCCCCTTTGTGGTTCAGTCAGCATGCAAAACTACACGCTTAACCGTTTATCTGACCAGCCTATTCTTAAAACGAGCGACGTAGCTCCTGCCATTGACGGATTTGTCGTACTGGGTGCGTTCAATCCTGCCACCTGCTTCGTCAATGGCGAAGTTATCATGCTCCTGCGCGTGGCCGAAGCACCGCAACCCAGGCCGGGCCATACCAGGCCGGGCATTATTCAGATACCGTTGCTCGAAGATCTCGACGGTGTTCCAACCCTGACCGTCAAAGAGTTTCCCGTACCCGAAGGTGACTATGACCCGCGTCTACTTACCTTCGACGGAAAGCAATACCTGACCTCGCTGAGCTACCTCCGGCTGGCCCGCAGCCGTGATGGCATTCATTTTACCGTCGATAAAACGCCGTTTCTTTTCCCGTCCCGGATGGACGAAGCCTACGGTATTGAAGATGCCCGCATTACGTTTCTCGACAACCAGTACTGGATTACGTACACGGCGGTATCGGAACACGGCCCGGCGGTGGGGCTGGCCCGCACCACTGACTTTAAAACTGTGGAGCGGCTCGGCCTGATTTTGCCGCCCCCCAACAAAGATGTAGCCCTGTTTCCCAAACGAATCAATGGTAAATATTGGCTCATGCACCGCCCGATGGTGTCGGAGATTGGTAAACCGTCGGTCTGGCTGGCCGAATCGGATGATGCGCTGCACTGGGGTAATCACCGGTTTCTGTTTGGCGGTCGCGGCCTGACTGACCCGGCTTTTGCGTGGGAGGGCGGTAAGATTGGCGGTGGCCCCGAACCACTGCTCACCGACGAGGGCTGGCTCATCTGCTACCACGGTGCCGACCAAACGCATGCCTACACCCTGGCCCTGGCCCTGCTGGATAAAGATGACCCCACCAAACTCCTCGACCGCTCCAACGCCCCCCTGCTCCGGCCCGAACTGCCTTGGGAGCGTGAGGGCTTCTTCCCGAACGTCGTCTTCTCAAACGGCTGGATTCGCTGGCCGGACGGTCACGCCAACGCGGGCCAAATCTGGGTCTATTACGGTGCAGCCGATTCGGGCGTGGGCGTGGCTGAACTGGTACGGAGTCAGAACAACTCATAACGGAACGTCCAAAAAATTAGCCTATCTCCTTCTAAACGACGATTTTGTGTTATCTTAGTGGCTTAACCAAATCATACATGCGTCATCTCTTTACTCTGCTGCTGAGTCTTTCGCTTGCAGTACCTCTCTTTGCCCAAACTACCAAACGACCGCTTACCCCCGCCGACTATGACCGCTGGGAAAGTGTGCGTTCCGAAAAAATCAGTAACGATGGTCGCTGGATAGCGTATCAGATTGACCCGCAGGACGGCGACGGTCGGCTCGATGTAGCAGCGGGTGGCAAACCACGCTACACGTTCGCACGCGGCTACATGGCGCAGTTCACGCCCGACAGCAAATTCATGGTCATGCGGCTGAAGGTGCCGGTCGGTGACGTACGCAAGGCGAAACTCAAGAAAAAGAAGCCCGACGAGATGCCAAAAGACAGTGTGCTGGTACTGAACCTGACCACGGGCGAAACCACGAAACTGCCCAATGCTAAATCGTTTATGTTTGGCAAAGAAGCCGGGTCGTGGCTGGCGGTGTTGCAGGAAGCCAACGTGCCCAAACTCGTGGCCGATGCCGGTTCGTCGGTCAAAAAAGACACCCTTACACCCACCCCAGCCACTTCGACTACAACCGTAGCCACGAAAAAAGGTAACTCGAAGAAAATTAAAGGCGATGACCTGATACTACTCAACATGGCCGACGGGACCCGGAAAACCGTACGGTACGTCTCGAACGTGGTGATGTCGGACAATGGCCAAAGCATTTTTTACAGCCGGGAATCGGCACTGGATTCGGTGGCGGCCAGGGCTAAACCCATCCCCGGCGTGTCGCTGTTCGATACCAAAACCGGGCAGACAATGCTGATTGACAGTAGCTCGGCCCGGAAGATTTATAAGGGGCTGGCCGTTGACAAAAGCGGGCAGCAACTCACCTGGATGACTTCGCCAGACAGCGTGGGGGCCGATGTGCGGGTATTTTCGCTCTTCTACAAAAACCTGAGTCTGGCAGCACTCGCTAAAGTGAAGCGCGGCAAACCGGTTCCGGTTCTGCAACCGTACCGCATCCTGGCCGACAGTAGTACCCGCGCCCTGCCCACTGGCTGGGCCGTGAACGAATACCGCGAACCCAAATTCTCGGACGATGGCACCCGACTTTACTTTTCGACTTCGCCCGTAGCGCCCAAACCTACCAAAGACACGCTGACACCCGATGACGAAAAGATAAAAGTCGATGTCTGGAGCTGGACGGATGACCGGCTTCAGCCGATGCAGCAGAAACGGCTCAAACAGGAAAAAGAGCGCGGCTTCCTGACCGTAGCTGACCTTGCCAGCAATAAAATCACGCTGCTGGCCGACCGCGAGGTATCGACCGTGAACTTCGACCCCAGGACCAACACCCGCTACCTGCTCGGCCTGAGCGATCAACCGTATCAGGTGCAGGCATCCTGGGACCCCGGCCATACTGATTTGTACGTGATTGACACGCAGACCGGCCAGAAGAAACGCATTGCGCAAAACGTAGTGGCATCGGAAGCGAAACTGTCGCCGGGTGGCCAATATGCCTACTGGTTCGATGCGGGCGATTCCCTTTGGCGGGCGTATGCAGTGGCCGACGGCCGGCAGATAGAGTTGACACGCGGGCTGGGCAAATTCTACGACGAAGAACACGACACACCGAGTTTGCCGGGTGCCTATGGTTCGGCGGGATGGACTACCGGCGACCGCTATGTTTGGCTCTACGACCGCTACGACATCTGGCAGATTGACCCCACGGGCCGCGAAAAACCGCTGAACCTAACGGGTAACTGGGGCCGTAAAAACAAAGTTCGGCTGCGTATGGCTGACCTCGACCCCGAAGAACGCGGACGCGGCACGGCAGACCGCTTCATGGATGACGAACCCATCGATCCGGCCAAAGACCTGTATCTGACCGGC
Organism: Spirosoma sp.; assembly: GCA_014377625.1. Lineage (GTDB taxonomy): Bacteria > Bacteroidota > Bacteroidia > Cytophagales > Spirosomataceae > Spirosoma. The sequence goes on along the minus strand of JACMPG010000352.1, from coordinate 10,510 downwards.
ATCTGGGAGAGCGATAAGCACGCGGGTATTCTGCGGGCCACCCCACCCGCTAAAGGCCCGGTGCAACTGACTACCCTGACGCAGGGACCATACCAGTACGCCAGTCTGAAAAAGGCAAAGAATGCGCCGACCGTGACGTTTATGCGCGGTAATTACCGGGAACCAACCAACCTCTTTGTGACCGATACGACCTTCGCCACGATGACGCGGCTGACCAATACAAACCCCTGGCAGGACAGTATCCGCTGGGGCAGCGTAGAACTCGTTCGCTGGCTCGGCACCAATGGCACCCCGCTGGAGGGGCTGCTCTTCAAACCCGATAATTTCGACCCAGGCAAGAAGTACCCGATGCTGACGTATTTCTACGAGCGCAACGCCGAAACACTGAACAGCTACCGCGCCCCGTCGCCAAGTCGCTCTACGATAAACATCCCGTACTGTGTTTCGAACGGCTACTTTGTCTTCGTACCCGACATCGTCTACACCACCGGACAGCCCGGCCCAAACGCCTATGACTGCGTAGTGCCGGGGGTGCTGAGTTTGCTGGAGCGGCCCTACATTGACCGCAACCGGCTCGGTATTCAGGGGCAAAGCTGGGGCGGCTACCAGACGGCGTTCATCATCACGCGGACCAACCTGTTTCGGGCGGCTGAAGCGGGTGCGCCGGTGGCCAACATGACCTCGGCCTACGGCGGCATCCGGGGCGAAACCGGTATGGTGCGACAATTCCAGTACGAAAAAACCCAGAGCCGCATCGGCGGTACGCTCTGGGAAAAACCGATGAGTTATATCGAAAACTCGCCCCTGTTCTACGCCAATCAGATACAGACGCCCCTGATGATTATGAGCAACGATAACGACGGGGCCGTACCGCATCAGCAGGGCATCGAGATGTTCACGGCGATGCGCCGACTCAATAAACCTGCGTGGATGGTGGTTTATAATGGCGAAGGCCACAACCTGACCGGGCGGCACAATGCCAAAGACCTCAGCATTCGGATGTACCAGTTTTTCGATTACTACCTCCAGGACGCGCCCATGCCCACCTGGATGAAAGCGGGCCGCACGGCGGTGGAGAAAGATCGGGGCGAGATGAAGTATTGACAGTTATCGGTTACCAGTTATCAGTTATCAGTTGCTGACGCACACGTATCTCTCGCGTCAGCAACTGATAACTGATAACTGATAACTGTTCACTGTTCACTGGTAACTGTCTTCAGCACCTGTCCTTTCATGTACAACGTGGTGGTGCCGCCTTCGGCGTTGGACTCGACGGTCACACTTTTGTTGAACGCTCCTAGCGCAGCCGCGTTGTAAGTAGCTTTGATGGTGCCTGTTGCACCCGGAGTGACCGGCTCTTTCGGGTACTCGACGCCCGTACAGCCGCAGGAACCTTTGGCATTGTTGATGATAAGCGGCAGCTGGCCTTTATTGGTGAATTTGAACTCCGTCGTAACGGGTTTTCCCTGCTGAATGCGCCCGAAGTCGTGCGTAGTTTTGACCCAGCCAAACTGCGCCGACGGAGCAATCATAGCGACCGAAGCAGCTACGGCAAGTAGTGAAATAAAGAAAAGGATACGTTGCATAAATTTCTGCTTTTTACGGAACTGTGAATATCAATCATCTAAGCGACGGCACCACACCTAAAACGTCTACTGACGCGAATAACGTGTACTACCGCTCATAAACCAGTTTTTGTGTTGCGGTACAAATCCATTTAGTTTACGAATCGTTTATTCCTCCTTTTCACGCTGATGACTTCCCGATTATTCATTGCCATTACGCTGCTCACTCTGGCGGGTGCGGGTTGCAAAACCACGAAACCAGTTAGCTCCGGCCCGCTCTCGGCCACCATTACCGAAGAGGGTTTACTGACCTGCTTTCCGGCTAATATGTTGCTGAAGCAGCAGCCCGTCTGGTGCGAAGCCTCGGCAGTGTTATTCGACGGGACGAAGGTGATACTGGCCAATGACAAAGACATGCCTGACAGTCTGAGTCCGGTATTTTCCAAATTACCCGGTACACTGCCCGACTCCACGCAAACGCCCACGTATCTGATGGCTCCGGCCTACAAACTGGCCCGCAAATACGAAGATTTTGCCCAGACCCCCGACCGAAAGTTCACGCTCCTGACTACCGCTTTCGATCGCGTAAAAGCCGACAGCCCCGACTGGAACGGCTACAATACCCTCCTTTACTGGCGTACCGGCAACGAACAAAATCCCATCGTACTGACTCCCGACGACAGTAGCCGTACCTCCGTTGCGTACCGGACCAAACTGGCGCGGGCGTTGGCCAACGACGAGTTTCCGGGCGAGGTGCCTTATTTTAAAGTAGAAGGACTGGCCGCTACCGATCAGCTGCTGTTGTTTGGCATTCGCGAGATGGGCCGTGCTTATGATGACTTCAAAGCCGTCAACAAGATCATAACGGTAACGTATCGGGTTGTGAAGACCTCCGCTGGTGAGCGAATCCGGCTGGGCGACGATTGGCGCGTAGTTGCCGACTTCAACGCACCCAATACCGCCCCTGATTTGCCGAAGCCGCTGAGTCTGTCGAGTCTGGAATACGACCCCGCCCGCAACCGGTTCTGGCTCCTGACCTCGCTCGAGACGCCCGAAAAGCTGGACGCGTATCTGTGGTACATCTCGCCCGACGACCTCATGGCCGACAAGCCATTTACGCTCGTGCGCAACGGGCAGGGGCAACCGCTGCACTTCAATCACAAAGCCGAAGACCTGACCTTTCTGGACCGCGACCGACTGCTGATTATCCACGACGATGACCGGTTTCAGCTGCCCACCGGCAACAAAATTCGCCAGCCTAACCAGGCCCCGTACAGTATTGTTACAGTTCGATAGCCGTTACTGAATGCCCCCGAAGAACTCGTAAGTGCCGGTAATAAAGCCAATGATGCCGGTGGCGTGGTTGGCTCCGCGCAGGGTTTTCAGTTCTACGTTTGTGGCTCCGCGTTTCTGCATGGCTTCGTAGGCGTTAACCGAGTTGAGGTAAAATACCGTATCGTCGGCATCGCCGTGATAAAGTCGCGTGGGGGTGCGGGGTTTCCAGTCGTGTATGTCGTTATCCTGCACGGCTTTCAGAAACGCCTGATCGGTACCGTTGTTGACGGCTGCTTTAAAGCTGTCGGTAAACGTTGTGTTCAGGCTTACGTTGATGTCGGTGTTGGCGTTATTAGCTGCCACCTGCGCGGCATAAGGTGGTTTGAAATAAGACGTGGCCGGGCGGTTCAGACCGTAAATGCGGTCATAGGTGGTTAGCACCCATACATACAGCCGGTTGATGAACCCCACGCCCGATGTACGGTTGTTGATAATCTCGCGCATAAATGCCGGCTTATCATAGGCACCCGCCCCGCAGCTCGACGCTACGAGATTGAACTCGCCGTTGGTTTCTTCCTCAATCTTTTTCTGCAACGCCATCGTGGCGTAGCCGCCTTCCGAATAGCCTGCTACAAACAGCCGTCTGTCCCAGTTTAGCTTGTTATCAGCAATGAACTCGCGCGAGGCCCGGAGCATATCGAGCGACGCCGACGCCAGACTTTTGTTGTGCTCGTAGGGATGCGGCAGGTCCTTAGACGCACCGTAGCCAATGTAATCCGGGGCGGAAATGATGTAGCCCTGCGACGCAAAAACCGACCCGTAGGTATGGGCCTCGTTGCCCGGCGTGTAGTTGGATGGCGCACCGTCTTCACTTGTGATGGTACCGTGCTGCATACTGAGCAACGGTAGCGCCTTGTTTTGCACCGCATTTCCAGTGGGTATGAGCAACGCGCCCGACGCCCTGATGGGTTTACCGTCCGTATTGGTCGTGTTGTACTCGATTCGGTACACCCGAATATCGTTACGAATGAATATCTGCAATACCGACGAGACACCCGTGAAGCGGCTGCGCAGGTCGGCCTGTGAATACTCGCCGATGAGTGTACTCTTTACCAGTGTCCGCTGCGGCACCGGATTGACCAGATCAGGATTATCGGCTTTTTTGCAACTGACGGGAACTACAAAAAGGATTGCGCTACACAAAAGGAGCGTCAGGAGGGGTTTCAACGTAAGCATACAGGATAAAACGGTTGAGTTAACGATTCGATAACGGAGAATTATTGTAGAAAGTACTCTACACAGTAGGCATTCAACTGCCCGATTACTCTACTGATTCACTTTACTTTAGCATAATTTAAACCGGGAAAAAATAAATCTGTTGGGTGGCTTACAGGTTACCAGCCAATCACTTACGTACAGATACGGCCTGCACCCCGAGCCTTTCGGTTAAACTGGTATGGCTTTTGGAAGTCTTAATCTAATACCAACAGGATTCACTATTATGAAAAATCAATGGAAATCAGTCACCCGTGCATCATTTGCTGTTCTCGTGGCCGCAACCTTATTGTCGAGCAGTGTGCTGACCAGTTGTAAGGCTCAGAAGAACGGTACGAACCGGACCGGCATGAACAAGACCCAGAAGGGGGCTGCTGCCGGGGCCGCTGGCGGAGCTATTTTGGGCGGTGTTATTGGTAACAAATACGCAAAAGGTAATACCGTACTGGGAGCCATTATTGGGGCAACCGTGGGTGGCGCAGCCGGCGCCGTAATTGGCCGTCGGATGGACAAACAGGCTGAAGAAATCAAGCGTAACGTACCCAATGCGCAGGTTGAGCGGGTGGGCGAAGGCATCAAAATTACGTTTGGGTCCGATATCCTGTTCGATGTGGATTCATATTTGTTGAAATCAGCCACCAAAGACCAGCTCGATCAGTTTGCCAAAACGCTGAATAACTACCAGGATACAGACGTACGCATTGAAGGCCATGCCGACGCTACCGGTTCGGATTCGTATAACAAAACGTTGTCAGAACGCCGGGCCAAATCCGTTGGTGATTATCTGGAAGGTCTGGGCGTCCGTAATTCTCGCGTAACGGAAATAGGTTATGGTGAAGAACAGCCCGTGGCAGATAACTCGACCGAGTCAGGCCGGGCCAAAAATCGCCGGGTTGACATTGGCGTCTTCGCTGACAAGAAAATGCAGCGCGATGCCAAGGAAGGCAAGATTCAGGATTAATCGGTTATGATGTTTTGGGATCAATGTCAGCGCCTTTTGGTGCAGGTAAAACATTGATCCCAAACTACTGAACAAGCCAAACAGTAAGCATTAAACAGGAAGTTGACATGACAGCGATTAAAAAAGGCGATGATGTTACCTGGAGATGGGGAAAAGGAGAGGCCGAAGGAACCGTTTCCGAGGTCCACACCGACGACGTAGAGCGCGAAACGCAGGGTAGTACCACAAAACGTAAAGGCTCGAAAGACGAATCTGCCCTGGTTATCACACAGGGCAAAAAGACAATTGTGAAGTTGGCCAGTGAGGTCGATAAAAAATAAGCTTTCTGATTTACTCAACACATCCAGACAAATTCAATTCTCAACTAAACACAACACGTTATGAACGTTAAGGAAACCCGGGGCGAAGTCCTCGACCAACTAAACCGACTCCTGACCGACACCCGCGATGGCGAAAAAGGCTACCAGGAAGCCGCCGAGAACGTAAAAGACGCTGAACTGAAAAGCCTGTTTCTGGCGCAGTCACGCCAGCGGGGGGAGTTCGCTACGGAACTGGATCGTGAGGTCAGAAGCCTCGGGGGCGATCCTGACAATGGTACGAGCCTCGGAGCGGACCTGCACCGGGCCTGGATCAATATTAAATCGACATTCTCCAGCGACGATGATAAAGCAACGGTACAGGAGTGTGAGCGGGGTGATAAGGAAGCCCTTGATAATTATAGCTCAGTATTGCAGGAAACCGATCTGGTAGCCAGCACCCGTGAGTTGTTACTACGCCAGAAACAAAGCATTGAGTCAGCCCACGCATCCATGAGTCGGCTGGCTATGGTAGTGTAGTGAATGGTGGGATCAGAAAGCCTGCCCTCTTTGAGGGCAGGCTTTTTTGTCTTGACACGACCCTATGAATAGGGTAATGCCGTAAACAGACAGACTTATTACCGACCGAGTAGCCATCAGCATACCGAAAACAATCGCTACATATCAGCCGTTGTTTCGGTACTTCTAAAACACATCATTGCACACAACCTTTGTATGAGTACGCACAAAAACACTACGTCAATTCCTGAAACAGATCAGCTTAAACCCGGTAAGCCGTATCCACGCGGAGCCACCTATGACGGAGAAGGTGTCAACTTTGCGCTTTTTTCCGAAAACGCCACGGGTGTTTCCCTGTGTCTTTACGATGCGGGTGACTCCGGTAAGGAAATAGCCCGTATCCCCGTTATTGAGCAGACCGAACATGTCTGGCACATATACATCGGGGGTCTGCAACCCGGTCAGCTGTATGGCTATCGGGTAGCAGGCCCATACCAGCCGCAGGAGGGACATTTTTTCAATTCTAATAAACTCCTGCTCGACCCATATGCCCGCGCTATCAACGCGCCCGTTACGTACAATAACGACTGGCTGGGCTACGACCCGGAGCAAACCAATGCCAAAGACGGGCGGTTCGCTATGAGTACTGTGGATAGCGGCCCGACCATGCCCAAGTCTGTTGTAGTTGACGACAAAGCCTTTGACTGGGGCGATGATACCGCTCCCGATACGCCCATGCACCGCTCCGTGATTTACGAAACGCACGTGAAGGGCTTCACCTATCAGCATCCTGATATTGCCAAAAAAATTCGCGGTAGCTACGCGGGTATTGCCACGCCCGAAAGTATTGATTACCTCATAAAACTGGGCGTAACGGCGGTTGAACTGCTCCCCGTGCATCAGTTTACCGACGAGAGCTACTGGGGTTACAACAGTATTGGTTTTTTTGCCCCCCAAAATACCTACTCATCGTCGGGTATGGCGGGTGAGCAGGTTGCTGAGTTCAAGCAGATGGTAAAAGACCTGCATGCTGCCGGGCTGGAGGTAATTCTCGACGTAGTGTATAACCACACCGCCGAGGGTAATCATATGGGGCCGACACTGTCGTTTCAGGGTATCGACAACCGGGTGTATTACCATCAGGTGGGTGACAATCCCAACTTTTATATGGATTACACCGGTACGGGAAACACGGTTAACCTCAGCCACCCGCGTACGCTCCAGCTTGTTATGGACAGCCTGCGGTACTGGGTTATGGAGATGCACGTGGATGGCTTCCGGTTCGATCTGGCGTCGGCCCTGATCCGAACCGATGAAGAGGATGGCAACGTATCCTCATTTCTCGACACCATTGCGCAGGACCCCATTCTGGCCCGCGTCAAACTCATTGCCGAACCCTGGGACATTGGCTCGTATCATGTGGGTGACTTTCCGGTGCGGTGGTCGGAGTGGAACGGTAAGTACCGCGACTGCATCCGTAGCTTCTGGAAAACTGAAGAAGGTAAAGCGCATGAAACCACGCTGCGGATTCTGGGCAGCCCCGATCTGTACAGCGACGGGCGGTCGCCGGCCAACAGCGTTAACTTCATCACGGCCCACGATGGCTTTACGCTCAACGATCTGGTAAGTTATAACGACAAGCACAACGACGCTAACGGCGAGGACAACCGCGACGGTACCAATGACAACCTAAGCTGGAACTGTGGCGCAGAAGGCCCCACCGACGACGAAGCCATCAATGCCCTGCGCGAGCAGCAGAAACGCAATTTCCTGACCACGCTCCTGCTCAGTCAGGGAACGCCAATGGTGGTAATGGGCGACGAATATGGCCGTACCCAGAACGGTAATAACAACGTCTATAATCAGGACAGTAACCTTAGCTGGATGGATTGGCACTGGACCGGGAAACAGCAGGCCTTATTTGACTTTACGAGCCAGCTAACTGCCCTGCGGCAGGAGATACCGCTGCTAAGCCGCCGGAAGTTTTTCGGTTCCGAACAACTGGCTTACCTCCGTCCCGACGGCCACGAAATGACCGCCGACGATATTCATAACCCTTACACGCATTGCCTGACCATATTTCTGGATGGCAAACGCGTGGAGGAACAAACCGAAGACGGGCGAGACATTGGCGATGAGCAGTTAATCTGGATTTTGAACAGCTACTGGGCAGACATCGAGTTTAAGCTGCCTAAGCTGGAACGCAAGTCGGCAAGCTGGGAGGTGCTGGTCGATACGAAAGCCGGTCAGGTTCGTCCCGACACCGATGCAATCAAGGGCGGACAGCCGTACACAGTACCTGCCCGCTCGTCTATCCTGCTTCGCCTGAAGTAAAGTTAAAGTGCGGATTAAGATTATTGAGGGTTCTGGTCTGTTCAACGAACAGACCAGAACCCTCAACTTATATACAGGCAGTAATATCGTCCAGCAGTTCACTTAGCTGCGCGTCGGTCGTGAAGGAATTCATTAGCGACACCCGAAGCCAAAGCTGGCCGTTCAGCGTAGTCTGAACAATGTAGAACCGGCCATCCTGCAACAGTTTTTGTCGGATTTGGGCGTTGCGTTCGTTGAGGTAGGCCAGGGTGTGGCTGCCATCGCCAGCATGGCGGAAGCAGACAATGTTGCTTTCTGGCTCAATGGCCACTTCAAGGGTAGGGCGGTTGCGGATCTGCCCGGCAAACCGTCGTGCCAGGCCGTAGACCGTGTCAATATACTCGGTAAAAATGCGCTCGCCGTAGGTGTGCAGAATAGCGTAGATTTTCGCACTCATCATTAGCTTAGTACACTCGAAGGTCCGTTTACCGGAGTTGAACCAGTCTTTGGCGTCGGCATCTGTCCAGAGGTACTGTGCGCGTTGCTGGAAGGTACGGTACGCATCAGCGTCGCGCCGGTAAAGCACGGCCGTTGTCAGGGCCGGTATCATCATCATTTTGTGGAAATCGATCACCACCGAATCGGCCCGGTCAATGCCCTGCACCAGATGGCGGTACGTATCGGACAGGGCCGCTACGCCCCCGTGCGCTCCGTCGGCGTGGAACCACAAGTTATGCCGGGTGCAGAAATCGGCAATGGCGGTCAGATCATCATACGAGCCGGTTGAGGTAGAGCAGGCCGAGCCAACCACGGCAAAAACGGTCAGACCATCCGCTTTAGCCCGCTTAAGGTAGTCGTCCATCAACTCGGTGCGCATCTGATAGCGTTCGTTAACCGGAATTTTGATGATGCCCGCGCTGCCAAGACCCATAATCCGGGCGGCCCGGTCCACGCAGTAGTGTGCTTCGCCCGATACCATAATAGCCAGCCGGTTGGTTGTGCCGTCTTGCCAGACATTATGATCAGAATCCGGCGTCCCGCCAACAATGGCCCGCGCCGTGAGCAGGGCCGTCAGGTTGGCCAGCGTCCCGCCAGAGGTTAGCAGTCCGCCCGCTTCGGCCCCCAGATTCAATTTTTGGGCCAGCCACTGCGTCACGATGCGTTCGAGCGCGTTGGCGGTCATACCCATTTCATACACGCCCATCCCCTGACTGAGCAGACCGGTCAGCACCCCCGTCAGGGCAGACAGGGGTAGGGGTGGCGCAATCTGATGCCCCATAAACCGGGGGTTATGCACGTGAATGGACCGCTCAATAATGTCGGTAAACAACGGCAGCGGGTCGGATTGAATGGGTTGTTCAAAATCTGTTTGCCAGTACGTAAGCGCTTTGTCGGGTTCGATGTAGTTAATGGTTGGCTGGGTGCCCGTCTGAGCGCGTTGGAGGTGATCGGCCAGCAAGTCGATGAGGGCGTGTCCCTGTTGCCGGAAGGCATCGGGCGAGTAAGCTTGGTCAAGATTCATGGCTCAAAAATACTGGCTTATTTCCGGGTAGTTCACAAAAAAACACAGCCATGCAATAGCTGTGTTTCGATTCTCAAAGGTTTCGGGGAATATTCGTTTACACACCATACGAACCTGTTGAGGGCAACGTACCCGTGGCGGGCGATGCCATCTGGGTTGGCGATATGGGCGTAGTTAGTGGCGTCGGCTGCGCAGGTGCTACGTGCGGCTCCATCCGGTCGCGCTGGTAGTTGAACTGACTGGCGCGGGTGGTCTTGCGGCCATTGCCCGTCTGCGGATCAACGTATTTCATAACTTCGGCTTTTGCCTTCTCAAAAATGGTTTTGAGCTGCTCCTGCCAGTCCGAACCACCCGATAAACCCGAACCGGAATTCGCACGCTTGTCAAACTCATTCTTGAGCCACTTACGCGACGCTTTGCCGGTTTGGGGGGCAGACAAATAACCAATGGTAAGACCGGTAAGGGTACCAATAATAAAATCGCGGCTGCTGGCCATAATCGTAGGGGTTTAAAGTTGGCTGAGTGAGGCACGACGCAGGCCCGTGCCGGTCTATTTCTAAAACCTTAACTCTGAAAATGGCGAAGAGGTTATAAACCTACTGGGTACACCAGTCAGATGACAATTTACCGGAACAACCTATTTGTTGACTTTTTAAGTACGCTAGTTCAAGCTATGCCCTTTAGGGCAAGACTTTAGTTGCTACTCAGTTTTGGTAGTTTTGCTGTATGAAGCAGCAACGGTCAGGCAGTCATTCGGTTTACAACTTACAGGTCCATTTGGTCT
>JACMPG010000351.1 GCA_014377625.1 Spirosoma sp. | reverse complement strand
CGTAGTTTGCGCCGGATATATTCCTGCGGGTGGCGATGCATCTGCTGCTGCCAGTGGATTAAATCCAAGCCTCGTTTCTCAAAAGCTGGTCGTAGGGAGTTCATGGTCAAAGTTAATACCTTTCACCCTAAAGGGAATAATTGAATTATTCCGGGCCAACGACGTGTTTGGTCAGAGTAAAGCTATAACGATTTGTATCCTTTGAAGCCTATCACCGAACTTCTCCACGAACGTATTCTCGTCCTCGACGGCGCGATGGGTACGATGATTCAGCGGTATAACCTGACCGAAGCCGATTATCGGGGCACCCGCTTTGCCGACTGGCAGCATGACCTGAAAGGTAACAACGATCTGCTATCGCTGACCCGTCCTGACATTATTCAGGCCATTCACCGGGAGTACCTCGACGCTGGCTCCGATATCATCGAGACCAACACCTTCAGCGCAACGACCATTGCTATGGCCGACTACCACATGGAGTCGCTGGCCTATGAACTCAACTACGAATCGGCCCGGATTGCCCGCGAAGCAGCCGACGAGGTGACGCGCCAAAATCCCGACAAACCGCGTTTTGTGGCCGGGGCTATGGGGCCAACCAACCGTACTGCTTCGCTTTCGCCCGATGTCAACAACCCCGCCTACCGCGCCATTACGTTCGATGACCTGGTTGAGACGTACTACGAACAGGTATCTGGCCTGGTAGATGGTGGTGCCCATCTGTTGCTGGTCGAAACTATTTTCGATACGCTCAACGCCAAAGCCGCCCTGTTCGCGATTGACAAATATTTCGCGGACCACCCCACCCCCGCGCCCCTGCCCATCATGATTTCCGGCACCATTACCGATGCATCGGGCCGGACACTGTCGGGGCAGACGACGGAAGCGTTCTTGTATTCTATCTCGCACTTGCCGCTGCTGAGCGTGGGCCTGAACTGCGCCCTCGGTGCTGAACCCATGCGGCCCTACATTCAAACGCTGTCTAAGGAAGCACCGTTTTTTACCTCGGCCTATCCCAATGCGGGTTTACCCAACGCCTTTGGTGAGTATGATGAAACGCCGGAGATGATGGCGGTGCAGATTGAGGATTTCGTACGTAGTGGTTTCATCAACATTGTGGGTGGCTGCTGCGGGTCCACACCCGAACATATCCGCGCCATTGCCGACGTAGCCGCCAAATACCCGCCCCGTCAACTGCCACCACCCGAAACCTACCAGAAACTGAGCGGGCTTGAACCGCTGAAAATTACCGAGCAAACCAACTTTCTGAACGTTGGCGAACGCACCAACGTGACCGGCTCGAAGAAGTTTGCGCGGCTGATAAAGGAAGGTAATTTTGAGGAGGCTCTGAGCATTGCGCGGGGGCAGGTTGATGGCGGAGCGCAGGTTATCGACGTAAATATGGACGAAGGTATGCTCGACTCGGTCGAGGCCATGACCACGTTCCTGAACCTGATTGCCTCTGAACCTGACATCGCCCGCGTCCCCATCATGGTCGATTCCTCGAAGTGGGAAGTCATTGAAGCGGGTTTGAAGTGCGTACAGGGCAAAGCTATCGTCAACTCGATTTCGCTCAAGGAAGGTGAGGAAGCGTTCATTGAACGGGCGCAACTCGTGAAACGCTATGGCGCGGCTGCGGTGGTGATGGCATTCGACGAAGCCGGACAGGCCGACAACTATGAACGACGCATCGAAATTTGCGAACGGGCTTATCGTATCATGGTCGATAAGGTCGGTTTTGCCCCGCAGGACATCATCTTCGATCCCAATATCCTGACCGTAGCCACGGGCATTGAAGAACACAATAACTACGCCGTTGACTTCATCAACGCTACGCGCTGGATCAAGAAAAACCTGCCGCTGGCCAAAGTGAGCGGGGGCGTGTCCAATGTGTCGTTCTCGTTCCGGGGCAATGACGTCGTGCGGGAAGCCATGCACTCAGCGTTTCTCTACCACGCCATCAAGGCTGGTCTGGACATGGGGATCGTAAATGCCGGGCAGTTGGAGATTTATGACAGCATCCCGAAAGACCTGCTCGAACGCTGCGAAGACGTGCTGCTCAATCGACGTTCCGACGCTACCGAGCGCTTAGTAGACTTTGCCGAAACGGTGAAAGCCAAAGGCAAAATTATTGTGCAGGACGACGCCTGGCGTAGCGAACCAGTAGCCGCCCGGCTCAAACACGCGCTTGTCAAAGGCATTACCGACTTTATTGACCAGGATACCGAGGAGGCCCGACAACAGGCGGAACGCCCATTGCACGTCATTGAGGGGCCGCTGATGGACGGTATGAACGTAGTCGGCGATTTGTTCGGCGAGGGCAAGATGTTCCTGCCACAGGTTGTGAAATCGGCGCGGGTAATGAAAAAAGCCGTAGCCTATTTGTTCCCGTTCATCGAGGCTGAAAAATTGATTAGCGGTGATACATCTACGAACGCGGGCAAGATTTTGCTGGCAACGGTCAAAGGCGACGTACACGACATTGGTAAGAACATTGTCGGCGTCGTTTTGGGTTGTAACAACTACGAAATCATTGACCTCGGCGTGATGGTGCCGACCCAGAAAATCCTCGATGCCGCCCGCGAACACAACGTTGATATCATTGGTCTGAGTGGTCTGATTACGCCCTCGCTCGATGAGATGGTGGGCGTGGCGAAAGAGATGGAACGGCAGGGCTTTACCATTCCGTTGCTTATTGGCGGAGCTACCACTTCGCGGATGCATACCGCCGTAAAAGTCGACCCGCATTATTCAGGACCGGTCATTCACGTATTGGATGCCAGCCGTAGCGTACCCGTGGCCGGCCGGTTAGTGAGCGATACGGTAGGGACGAAGGAAGAAATATTCCGCGAAATCAAGGTCGAATACGCCAAACTCCGCGACGAACACGCCCGGCGGAAGCAGGATAAAGCCACGCTTACTATTGGGCAGGCCCGTGCCAACCGCACCGCCATCGACTGGTCAGATTTTGAACCGACGAAGCCTACGTTCCTTGGCAATCGCTATTTTGAGGATTACGACATTGCCGAACTGGCTAAGTATATCGACTGGACGCCGTTTTTCCAGACCTGGCAACTGAGCGGCAAGTACCCCGCCATTTTCGAAGATAAAATCGTCGGCGACGAAGCCCGCAAACTTTTCGATGATGCCAACCGATTGCTGACCGAGATTATCGACGGTAAACTACTCAAAGCCAAAGCCGTTGTTGGTTTTTACCCCGCTAACGCTACGGACGACGATGTGTTGCTACACGACTATGTAGAAGAAAACCGGGAGATTGCCTGCGAGCGGCATGGCTCGCACAATCACATCGAATATAAAATCAGCCGTGCCGAACCGGCAGCCATGAGCGTATCTACTGCTGGTGAGCTGGTGTATGACACGCAAACGGTGTTGCACTTTTTGCGGCAGCAGAACCAAAAAGCTCCTGGTCTGCCCAATTTCTCGCTGGCCGATTTTATTGCCCCACTGGACTGTGGCCGCGAGGATTACATCGGCGCGTTTGCCGTTACGGCGGGCATTGGCATTGAGACACTGCTGGAAAAATACGAGCGTGACCACGATGACTACAGTAGCATCATGGTCAAATCTATTGCCGACCGCCTGGCCGAAGCCTTCGCCGAGCGGATGCACGAGCGCGTCCGCAAAGAGTTCTGGCCTTACGCAACGGGCGAGACGCTGAGCAAAGAGGAACTTATCAAAGAAAAATACCAGGGAATTCGCCCCGCGCCGGGCTACCCCGCCTGCCCCGACCACACCGAAAAAGGTAAGTTATTCGACCTGCTTGACGCGGGTAAAATCGGCATTGAACTGACCGAAAGCTACGCCATGTATCCGGCTTCGTCGGTAAGCGGTTTCTACTTCGGCCATCCCCAATCCACGTATTTCGGGTTGGGTAAAATCAATAAAGATCAGGTTATGGATTACGCCCTGCGCAAAGATATGCCGCTCGAAGACATTGAACGCTGGCTTTCTCCGGTACTGAGTTACTGATAGCCAACCCATAAAAAACATAAAGAAGCCCGACCGTTTGGCCGGGCTTCTTTATGTTGACTAAATCTGTTACTTACTTGGGCAACAGAACCGAGTCAATAACGTGCACAACGCCGTTCGACTGGTTGACGTCAACCGCAGTAACGGTAGACGTACCACCTTTCTCGTCCATCAGCACAACGTTTTTGCCTTTCATCATAGCTGTCAGCGTACCACCGGCAACGGTTTTTACCATTGCTTTGCCGCCGTTGTCTTTGATCATTTTCACCAGATCAGCCGCCATAACTTTTCCCGAAACTACATGGTAGGTCAGGATACCAGCCAGCATAGCCTTGTTTTCGGGCTTCAGCAGTGTTTCAACCGTGCCTTTTGGCAGTTTATCAAAGGCGTCATTGGTGGGGGCGAATACCGTGAACGGTCCCGCACTTGACAGCGTCTCCACGAGGCCGGCAGCCTTGACGGCAGCTACCAGTGTGGTGAGGTTCTTGGCCTGGCTAGCGTTTTCAACAATGGTCTTGTTAGGATACATTGCAGCACCGCCCACCATGGGAGCCTTTTGGGCAAAAGTGAACTGACTTACAGCTACAAGGGCAATCAGAGCAAAAATTGACTTGAACATTTTCATTTTGTTTTATTTAAGTTGTGTATTGATTTGATGGTTTATTGTCAGGAAGACATACGGTCTAATGAGATTGTTTGGATTGGTCCACTATATTTTTTTTTCCACAAGAACATGTAAAATGGTAGCTTGACTTTAGCTTCTTGAAAGAAGTTCACCGGGGCCTTGGCATGTATATTTGGGTTGCTAAACTTGAGTTTGCGTACCCAAACTTCCCGGTGAGTCCAGAACTCTCGCTTAAGAGAGTATCCTGATCTAAGCATTGAAATTCCTTACTCCCAATAGATAGTAGGCTATAAAACAGAAAACCCCACTGAGTTTCAGTGAGGTTTTCTTTCAGTAGCGGGAGCTGGACTCGAACCAGCGACCTTTGGGTTATGAGCCCAACGAGCTACCAACTGCTCCATCCCGCGGTGTTTGCACTGCAAAAGTACGGCGACTTTCTGGAAATACAACTTACCGGCCCTAAAAAAAGTTCTCAATTACTGAAACGTTTCTGGAAGCGCACCGGTTGGAGAAACAAAGCCGCTGACAATCAGGTTAGCGGGATCACCTCCGATGG